>JACQRN010000259.1 GCA_016206515.1 Planctomycetota bacterium
CGCGATCTGCGCCGCGCCGAAACTCCGTCGATTTCAAGTCTGCGCGGCAGCACGACTTAGGTATAATCCGGGACAAGTCACTCTGATGATCGGCCCCGGACAGGGGACCAAGCCATCTCATCCTGCGAACGAGTATTCGCAGCAGGGAGTCCATGGCGGTGGATCCTCGCGACCTCTACGCCACGGCAGGGAACCGCGGGCCCGCCCGTCCCAACCCGATCGCTGACCGCCCTGCGCCCGGCCGGCCGCGCGGCCTGGATTCCGTTCCTCGTCGACTCGATTCCTTCAACGGCCTGCCTGGAAGACCAGGGGGAGGGCCATGATGCCACGCACTGGAGAGACGTTCGCCCGGCTGACGATTCTCGCTCTTGCGATCTGCCTGTTCCTCGGAGGCGGCGGCGTCCCCGTGTCTCCGCCCGCGGTGACACCGGGCGGCCCTTCGACCCCGGGGGACCATAAGCCAGGAGAGGTGCTGATCAAGTTCCGGCCGTCGGCCGGAGCCGCCGAGCGCGACGACGTGCGCTCCGGCCTCGGCGCCAGCCGCGCGCGCCGGTTCCGGAGCGGCGCCGAGCATTGGAAGCTGGGGGCCGGGCTGAGCACGGAGGAGGCGATCGCGCGGCTGCGCGCTCACCCGCGCGTCGAGTACGCCGAGCCGAACTCCATCGTCCGGGCGGACCTGCTCCCGGACGATCCCCGTTTCCCGGAGCTCTGGGGCCTGCGCAACACAGGCCAGAATGGTGGCACGCCGGGGGCCGACATCCATGCCGAGATGGCCTGGAACGTCAGCACCGGCAGCCGGACGGTCCGGGTCGCCGTCATCGATACGGGCATCGATTACACGCACCCCGACCTGGCCGCCAATATCTGGGCGAACCCGGACGAGATCCCCGCGAATGGCATCGACGACGACCACAACGGCTTCGTCGACGATCTGCGCGGCTGGGATTTCGTCAACGATGACAACGACCCGCGGGACGACATGGGTCACGGGACCCACGTCGCCGGGACCATCGGCGCGGTCGGGGACAACGGCACGGGCGTCGCCGGAGTCGACTGGCAGGTCTCGCTCGTCCCGGTGAAATTCCTCGATGCCGGCGGCAGCGGCACGACAGCCGACGCCGTGGCGGCGGTGGACTACGCGGCGGCCCTCGGTGTCGACGTCATGAACGCCTCCTGGGGGAGCACGGAAGACTCCCGGGCGCTCTACGACGCGATCGCGGGAGGCGGCGGCAGCCTGTTCGTTGCGGCGGCCGGGAACGACGCCCTGGACAACGACGCGGTTCCGCATTTTCCCTCGAACTACGACCTCCCGAACGTCATCGCGGTGGCCGCCACCGACCGTCACGATCTGAAGGCGGACTTCTCGGACTGGGGCGCCACGACGGTCGACCTGGGGGCGCCGGGCGTCGACATCCTGAGCACCATCCCGGGCGGCGGTTACGGCCTGGCGAGCGGCACCTCGATGGCGGCGCCCCACGTCTCGGGAGTCGCCGCGCTGGTCCGCGCCGCGGCGCCGGGGATCGAGATCGCGCAGATGAGGCAGCGCCTGCTGGACTCCGTGGATCCGATCCCGGCCCTCTCCGGTATCACGGTGAGCGGCGGGAGGCTCAACGCGTTCCTGCCGATCGCCGAGCCCGATTCCGTGCCGCCCGGAGCGATCGGTGACCTGTCGGCGGGGAGTCCCGCCAGCAACTCGATCGTCCTCGCCTGGACCGCGACGGGCGACGATGAGGACGTAGGAACGGCGGCCTCCTACGATCTTCGCTACTCCACCGCGATCATCGACGACACGGGCTTCGCGTCCGCCCCGCGGGTGAACGGTGTGCCGGCTCCGGGTCCCGCCGGCGCGGCCGAGCGCTTCGAGGTGAGGGGGCTGCTCCCGGACACCGTCTATTACTTCGCCATCAAGGCCAAGGACGAGTGGGGGAACGCCGGGCCGATCAGCAACCTCGCCTCCGGGCGCACGCTCCCTCCGCCGACTCTGGCCACTTCGCCCGCGTCGTTCTCGGTGGCCCTGCTGAGCGGGCAGACGGCCACGCGCACGCTGACGATCGAAAACGCCGGGGAGGGGACTCTCGACTGGCGCATCCCGTTCTTCGAGGCGGGGAGCCGGACGCAGAGCCAGCCGTTCGAGGCGCTCTCCCTGGCGAAGGGCGCGGCCGATCCACGGGTCGGCGCGCCGGTCGTGGACGGGCGCGGCGGACCCGACGGGTTCGGATACACCTTCATGGACAGCGACGAGCCGGATGGACCGGCCTTCGTCTGGACCGACATCGCCGCGACCGGGACGCCGATCCCGGACCTCTATGACGATGATCAGACCTCGAGTTCCATCCCGATCGGCTTCGGCATGCCGTTCTACGGAAATGTCTTCGATTCCGTGCGCGTCAGCACCAACGGGTTCCTCAGCTTCACGAGCAGCCTCGCCGACTTCAACAATCAGCCCCTGCCGAGCCCCGGCGCGCCGGAGAACCTGATCGCCCCCTTCTGGGATGATCTCCACTTCCGCGGAGCCCATGCCGCGGTCTACGTCGCCGACGGGAGCCGCTTCACCGTCCAGTTCACCGGCGTCGAGCGGTACGAGGGTCCCGGCGACTACACGTTCCAGGTCACGCTCTTCGCCTCCGGGGAGATCGTCCTTCGTTACCTGGCGATGACCGGGGATACCACATCGTCCACGGTCGGGATCCAGAACGGCAGCGGGACGGTCGGCCTCAACGTCGCCTTCAACACGGACTACGTCCACGATGGCCTGGCGGTGCGGATTGCGCCGCCGGCGCGCTGGATCAGCGCCGCCCCGACGGAAGGGCGGCTCTTCGCGGGCGAGCGCCAGGACGTGACGATCACCTTCGACGCGAGGGGACTGGAAGCCGGTCTCCACGAAGGGACCCTGTACGTCGAGAGCAACGATCCGCTGCGCCCGCGGGTCGGGCACTCCATCGGTCTCGACGTCACGGGAGCGCCGGCGATCGCGGTTCAGCCGGCCTCTCTCGATTTCGGCACCGTCTTTGCGGGCTTCGCGCGCACGCGCGATCTAGCCGTCAGCAACATCGGCACCGATCCCCTGACGATCGGCAGCATCGTCTCCGGTGATCCGGTCGTGACGGCCGCGCCGTCCTCGCTCACCCTGCCGCCGCGCGGCAGCGGCACGGTGGCCGTCACCTACGCGCCGGGGGCGCCGGGCAGCCTCAACACGGTGCTCACGATTTCCAATGATTCTTCCAACGCTCCCACCCTCCTCGTGAGCGTGACGGGGTCGTCCGCCCCGGCGCCGGAGATCGGGGTGGATCCGTCCTCGTACAGCGAAACCCTTCTGACCGGCGGGGTGGTCACCCGCAGGCTGACGATAGCGAACGCCGGCGGCAGCGATCTCGTGGTTCGGGTGACCGGCGAGCTGGCCGCGAACGCCCCGGCGTCCACGCCTTCCCTGCAGGCTTCAACCATCGCCGCGCGTTTCCCGCATGCCGGTGACACGCAGGACGCCCCGCCCCCACGGCCGGCGGCCCCCTACCCCCCCGCCACCGGATCCTCGACCGGCCAGGACGAATCGGACGGCCCGATCCGCGGACCCAATTCCGTCGGCCGTCCTGCCGGCACGATCGTGGCGCTGGCGCTCCCCGCCCCGGAGATTGTCAACGGAGGATTCGAGACCGGGAACTTCACGGGCTGGACGGCCCGATCGAACGGGCGGGGGGAGCTGATCCCCTGGACGGTGACCGGGCCGGGGGGCGGTTGGTGGCTCAACAGCAGTCCCGCGGAGGGGGCTTATGACGCCCTGAACGGCTTCGACGGGGAGGCGGGCCTCGAGTACACCCTCTCTCAGGACTTCACCATCCCGTTCGGGACCATCCAGGCTGTCCTGACCTTCGCGGATCGCATCCAGTTCGACAGCCTCGGGATCGGCAGTTCGCTGCCGCGCATCTACGAGGCGACCCTCCTGGATCAAAGCGGGAGCACCCTGGCCACGCTGGCCCGGGAGGAGATCCGGCTCGATGGCAGGCCTTACACCGACCTGGGGTGGCGGCAGCGGTCGGCGGACCTGACGCCGTTCGCCGGCCAGACCGTGCGGCTGCAGATCCGCGAGTCCATCCCCGAGTCCTACACCGGGCCGGCCACCATCGAATTCGACTCCTTCGGGATCACGGCGACGGTCCTGCCGGAGTGGCTCAAGGTTTCGCCGCCGGACGCAACCGTCGGCCCGGGTGAGTCCAGGGCTTTCGATGTCACTTTCGACGCCGACAGCCTCGACGCGACGACGCTTCAAGGGGCCGTCCGCATCGAGACGAACATCCCCGACCTCCCGCCGCTCCGCGTGCCGGCGACGCTGACGGTCGTGGGCGCCCCGAACATCGTCGTGTCGCCGGACCGGCTCGACTTCGGCACGGTCTACGTGGGTCAGGCGAAGAGCCTGGAGCTGACGGTCCTGAACCAGGGGCCCGAACCGCTGGAAGTCGCCCGGATCGAAAGCGACCTGCCTGAATTCGTGCCGTCACCCGGGTCCCTGAGCCTGCCGGCGCGGGGATCGGGGCGGGTCGCGGTCACCTTCACGCCGGCCTCCGCCGGGGCGTTCGCCGCCGGCCTTCGCCTGGAGTCCGACGACCCCGACACGCCGGTCCTGTCGCTGGGCCTGTCCGGTGCGGCGATCGAGCCCCCGATCGTCGGCGTCGCGCCCCCGGCGCTTTCGGCGACGGTCTTCGAGGGCGGCAGCCAGACGCAGATCCTCACGCTTTCGAACACCGGCGCGAGCCCCCTCGACTTCTCTCTGCACGTCAGCCCCGTCTCTGTGGACAGCGGCGCGGAAGCCTCGTGCGATCTGTCCACCGTCCTGGTGAACGAGTGGGCCAGCGGACAGCTCTCGGCGGTCGACATGAACACCGGAGAGGTTCGGACCATCGCCTCCAGTCTCCGGGGTCCGAACAAGGGGCTGGTCCCAAGCGACGATCTGGCCACCGCATTCATCGCGGAGAGCAACCGGGCAGCGATCACGGCGGTCGATTTGAGCACCGGCGCCACCGCGATCGTCTCCTCGAACGTGGGTGCCCCTAACGGCCTGGTCTTCGACCCCTCTCGGACGACGGCCTACGTGACGGACTACGGATTCGGCCGGTTGCTGGCCCTCGATCTGTCCTCGGGGAACGTCAGGACCATCATCTCAGGGCTGTCCGCTCCCAACGGGCTCACCCTGGGCGGGGCGGGAACGACAGCCTTCGTGACGGACTACGACGCCAGACGACTATTGATGGTGGATCTGGCCTCGAGCGCCGCGTCGGTCGTGGCGTCCGGCCTCGGCGGTCCTGTCGACGTGGTCCTCGATCCGACGGAAACCTCGGCGTTCGTGACCGCTTACGACAGCGGCCAGGTCTTGAAGGTCGACCTCGCGACCGGGGCCGTTTCCGTGACGGCATCCGGCCTGAGCAATCCATCCGGTCTGAAGCGGCACGGCACGACCCTGGTGGTCGCCGAGGCGGGGACGGGAAGGCTGTCGACCATCGATCTCGCGGGCGGAAGCGTGACACCCGTGGCATCCGGGCTGAGCCAGCCGACGGGAGTCGCGCTGCTCCTCCCCGGCGGTTGCCTGCGTGGCTTCCTGAATCTCACTCCATCCTCCGGCTCCATCGCTCCGGGAGGCAGCGTCGAGGTGCAGGCCCTGTTCGACTCTGAGAGCCTGCCCGGCGGCGTCTACCAGTCCACGATCGAGGTGGTGAGCAACGACCCCGTGACGCCGATCGTTCAGGTGCCGGCCTCCCTGACGGTGGTCGCTTCGCCCGACATCACCCTGGACACGGACCGCCTCGATTTCGGGACCATCTTCGTGGGGCAGTCCCGCGATCTCTCGCTGACGATAAGGAACAGCGGCAGCGATTGGCTGGAGGTCGGCCCGGTCACGGCCGATCGGCCCGAGTTCACGTCCTTCCCGCCGACGCTCAGCATCGCTCCCCGGGGCGCGGCGGCGCTGACCGTGTCCTTCGCTCCCGGGACCGCGGGCCCCGCCGCCGCGACCCTGACGATCACGAGCAACGACCGGGACGAGGGCGAGGTGGCGGTTGCCCTGAGCGGGGTCGGGCTGGTGCCGCCGGTCATCGGGGTGACGCCGGCGTCACTGAGCGAGAGCCTGTTCACCGGGGAAACGGCCAGCCGGACGCTGACGATCCAGAACACGGGAGGCAGCGATCTGACCTGGGAAATCAGTCTCGACTTCGCGAGCGGAGCGCGCGTCGTGGGCACGAGTCCGACGTTCACCTCGTCGTTGGCCGCGACGGGGAGCAAAGAGGCCGGCACGTCGCCTTCCGATCCGCCCGGGCCGGGGGGCGTTCATGTCATGGAGGGGTTGGATGATCCGGACGGGACAGCGACCGTTCAGCAGGGAGGCGGGCGGCCGCTCGAGGAGGTTCTTGCCGCGCTGAATGCGAGTTTCGCATCGGTGACGGGCGCGATTCCGAACCGCTTCGATTTCTCGGAAGGCGAGACGGGCACGTACATCAATGATGGCGGCAACGACATGTATGACGGCGGGAACTTCCTGGGCACGAATCTCGGAGGTCCCATCCCCTACTCGAATGACTTGATCGTCGGCAGCGCACCCTTCGGTCCAGGGGGGAGGCATTTCACCCGGAAGTACCCGGGGCTGTTCGTTCTGGCGGCGGACATGCAGGGTGTGGATGCGTTCACCATTTCCGGCAACCTGGGGGCGGACGGCTCCGGGAGCGTGGACGGGGTCGTTCTGGAGACGCGTGTGCAAGGGGTTGCCTACCGCGGGTTCGTCAAGCGGGTCTACAACGCGTTCGATCCGTCGGTCAACCACCTGGTGATCGTGGCCGCCGATCCGGTGATCGCGCAGGAGTTCTCGACGAACACCAACGACGATTATCACCGGGTGTACGGCCTGTCCGGAGCCAGCCGGATCTACTACCTGCTCTATGCGGGGGCGGGCGGGTCCTTCATCGGGAATGAGGCCACGCTGGGGATCATGGAGGCGTTCCTGGCCACGCTGCCGCCTGAATGGCTGGGCGTGACGCCGGCGGCGGGGGCGGTGCCGGCCCAGGGCAGCGCCGAGGTGACGGTTGCCTTCGACGCGACGGGGCTTAACGGCGGCGACTACGACGCGGCGATCGTGGTGCGGAGCAACGATCCGGTGCGGCCGGAGGTGGCGGTGCCGGCGCTTCTGCACGTGACGGGGGTGCCGGACATCGCGGTGTCCGAGACGGCGTTGGAATTCGGGACGCTGTTCGTGGGGGCGAGCCGGGAGTTGTCGTTCACGGTCGAGAACCGGGGGACGGACGTTCTGGACGTGCGTTCGATCGCCAGCGATGCCGGGGCGTTCGTGCCTTTGATCGGCAGCCTGACCCTGGCTGTGGGGGGGAGGGCGACGGTGACGGTGACCTTCACTCCCGCGAGCGCGGAGACGTTCAGCGGGACGCTGAGCCTGGTGAGCAACGATCCGGACACCCCGGACGTGGGGATTGCGCTGGCGGGGGTGGGAGTCGAGCCGCCGGTCATCGGGGTCGATCCGGCGGCCCTGGCCGCGACGCTGCTCACGGGGACCCAGGAGATCCAGAGCCTGACCATCTCGAACGCGGGCCCCGCCCCGCTGGAGTTCTCGTTGAGCGTGGACACCAGGCCGTCGGGAGGCGGGGGTCCAGGTGCTGCAGCCACCTGCACTCCGGCCACGGCTTTGGTGAACGAGTTCAACAGCGGCGAGCTGTCGGTGGTTGATCTCGCGAGCGGCGCCGCGACCCGGATTGCGGCTGGACTCGGCGGTCCGAATCGGGGCCTGGCTCTCAATCAGGCAATGACCCTGGCCTACGTGGCCGAATCGTCCGTCGGAGAGTTCTCGGTCGTCGATGTGGCGACGGGAAGCGTGACACGCATCGCTTCGGGACTGAACTTCCCGAGCGGCGTGGCCGTGACCCGGGACGGGAGCACCGCCTTCGTGACCGAGCAGACGACCGGGACCCTCCTGAGGGTCAATCTCTCCACGGGTGCCGTCACCCAGGTCGTCGCCTCTCTGGGCCTGCCCGTGCAGGTGGTCCTCAATGCCGCCGAGACCAAGGCCTACGTGGCCGAGTTCTCGAGCGGACGGCTGACGGCGGTGGACCTGGCGGCACGCACCACGACGCCGATCGCCGTCGGGCTGGCCCGAGCCAGCGGCGTGGCGCTGAACGCGCTGGAAACGACGGCCTACGTGACCGAGCTCGACAGCGGAAGGCTGGCGGCCGTGGACCTCGCGACCGGGTCGATCACGCGACTGGCGTCGGGTCTGAGCGGACCGATGGGGCTGGATGTCGACCCGTCCGGGACGACGGCCTGGGTGACCGAGTACGACAGCGGAGAGTTGTCGGCGATCAATCTCTCCAACGGGGTGATCACGCGGGTCACCTCCGGCCTGAGTGGCCCGACCGGCGCGCTCCTCACGATCCCCGCCGCGTGCCGGGCCGGGTACCTGAGCGTCGATCCGGTGTCGGGCGTGGTGGAGCCGTTCGGTTCGACGGATGTGACGGTCCGCTTCAACGCGGCGGGTCTCGCCGGGGGGCGCTACGAGGCGGACATCGTGGTTGCGAGCAACGACCCCGTGCGGCCGAAGGTGACGATCCCCGCCACCTTGACGGTCGTCGTCGATTCGGACGACGACGGCGTGCTCGACCCGGACGACAATTGTCCGCTGGTCCCCAACACCGGCCAGGAGGATCTGGACGGGGATCGGCTGGGAGACTCCTGCGACAACTGCCCGGCGGTGTCCAACCCCGGGCAGGAGGACGCCGACCAGGACGCCATCGGAGACGGCTGCGACTCCTGCATGGACACCGACCACGACGGCTTCGGCGACCCCGGCTTCCCGCAGAACAGCTGCCCCCCCGACAACTGCCCGGCCATCCCCAACCCGCAGCAGGCGGATTTCGATGGTGACGGCATCGGTGATGCGTGCGACCTCTGCACGGACGCCGATCACGATGGCTTCGGCAACCCCGGGTTCCCGCGGAACACCTGCGGTCCCGACAACTGCCCGGGCGTCGCCAACCCCGACCAGCGCGATGCGGATGGCGATTCCGTCGGGGACGCGTGCGACCCATGCACCGACAGGGACCGCGACGGTTTCGGCGACCCCGGCTTCCCGGCCAGTGCCTGCGCGCTCGACAACTGCCCCTTGATCAACAACCCATTCCAGACCGACACCGATGGTGACGGGATCGGCGATGCCTGCGATTCCTGCACGGACAGCGACGGCGACGGGTTCGGGGACCCGGCCGGGCCGATCAACACGTGCGCTCCGGACAATTGCCCTGCCATGGCAAACCCGGACCAGGCGGACGAGGACGGTGACGGCATCGGTGACGCGTGCGACTCTTGCCCGCGTGATCCCCGGAACGATGCCGACGGAGACGGCGCCTGCGGCGACGCCGACAACTGTCCCGCGGCCAATCCGGATCAACTGGACGTCGACGCGGACGGCGTCGGGGACGCCTGCGACAACTGCCCCGCGGCGGCCAACCCGGACCAGGCCGATTCGAATCTTGACGGATCCGGAGACGCCTGCCAGCCGACGCTCGTGCTGTTGGACATCCGTCAGCGAGACGGGGCGACCGTCGAGGTCGTGACGCAGGCGACCGACCCGCAGAACGATCCGCTGAGCGGCACCCTGGACTTCCTCACGATGGTCGCACAGCCCATCACTCTGCCCGACGTCCTGGTGACGAACGACTGCGGGCTGGGCTACCTCCCGGAAGGCGTCCCGGGCGAAGGGATCGGATTCGTCAACGGCTCCGTCGGTGTGCCGCTCCTGTTCGACCTCGACACCTACCTGGGGTGCAGCGACTTCTACACCGACTATGTGATGGCCCCGGGCACCTGCGACAATCCTCAGGGGCCGTTCGACACCCTGATCGATCTCTCGAGCGTCACGACCCCGGCCGCCATGTGCGTGCGCCGGTACGGCTCGGACCAGGGCGGCCGGGACCTCACCATCCTGAGCTTCGATGACTCGACGCTTCTGGCTTCCACCCCCCAGATCGCCTCGGTCCTCAGGCTGCCGTTCGACCCGGGGCTGCCCGGGCCCGTGGACATCACGAGCCTGCAGCCGGGACAGACGTATCGCCTGGTGATCACGGTGACCGATGGAGCGACGCTGCCGGTGACGGCGGAGGGCGGGTTCGTGCACCAGGGGGAGTCGAGGCTGGTGATCGTCCCACCCAACAGACCGCCGCGGGCGGCGATTACCGGCGCGACCGGCGTGGTGGAGTGCACGGCTCCCTCCGGCGGCCCGGTGACGCTGGACGCCTCGGCCTCGACCGATCCCGACTCGACGCCGGGAACGAACGACGACATCGTGTCCTATCTGTGGGTTCTGGATCCGGGCCAGCCGTCCGAGGAGATCCTGGGTGCCGGGGCGGTCCTGAACCTGACGCTGCCGCTCGGGGAGCATGCGGTCGGGCTGCGGGTGACGGACTCGGAAGGAGCCACGGACGGCGCCGAGACCGTGATCGCGGTCCGGGACAGCACGTCCCCCGCGCTGACCTGTCCCGCCGCCGTGACGGAGGAATGCGCGGGTCCGGAAGGAGCGCCGGTCGGCCTGATGGCGACGGCGTCCGATGCGTGCGGCGGCGTGACGATCGTGAGCAGTCGATCCGGTGGCGCCGACGCCTCCGGCACCTACCCGCTCGGCTCGACGCCGGTGACATTCACGGCGACGGACGCATCGGGGAACGTGGCGACCTGCGCCACCAGCGTGACGGTCCGCGACACGACGCCGCCGGCGGTCATGCTGACGATCGACCCGGTGGTGCTGTGGCCGCCGAACCATCGCCTGGTGCCCGTGGGCGCGGCGTGGCAGGTGAGCGACCAGTGCGACCCGTCGGCGACCGTGCGTCTCGCCGGCGTGACCAGCAGCGAGCCGGACGACGCGCCGGGGGACGGCGACGGCCGGACGACGGAGGACATCGCGGATGCCGAAACGGGCGCTCCGGACGCGGACATCCTGCTGCGGGCGGAGCGGGCCGGGACCGGGCCCGGCCGGACGTACGAGCTGACGTATGGCGCGACGGACGCATCCGGCAACCCCGCCTCGGCGTTGGCGGTGGTGAGGGTGCCCCGCGACCTGGGCGAGGGCCCCGAGCCTGTCCTGATCCGCCTGCAGCCGAACGGCACCCCGGGGATGGTCCGCCTGGACTGGAACGCCGTGCCCGGGGGCGAGTGGTACGACGTGATCTCGGGCGACGTCGCCGTCCTGGCGGCGGACAGCAAGCGCATCACCCTGGGTGCCGTGCGCGTCCCGGCCCGGGGCTTGGCGGACATCTCCTGGGGCGAGGCGGCAGGTGCTCCGGTGCCCGCCGCTGGAAAGGCGACGTTCTATCTCGTCCAGTACCGCAACGGCGGCGTGATCAGCGGCTACGGGACCGAGAGCGTGCCCCTGCCGCGCGAGCCGGTGTCCTGCGAGGGCGGCTGCCCGCCGCTCGAGGAAGGCCCATAGGAGCCGATCCGAATATCGGTCCGGGCGGCGTTCCCCACACCGGGGCCCGGATGGACAGGCCCTGACTGCGTGGGCGCCAGGCGGTCTCGTCGTGCTGGTCCGCAGCAGGCAGTCCCCCTCTGCGTAACGCAGGGTCTCGTTGTCGCGCCCCTCGATAGCGCCTCATAGCCCCTATGCGCGGCAGCGCGGCGGCGGCAAAAACTGCGCCTGTGGCC
>JACQRN010000266.1 GCA_016206515.1 Planctomycetota bacterium
GAGCACGCCGGAGCACGCGCGCGACAGCATCCGGGCGGCGTCGCTGCAACTGACGCCCCAGGAGATCGCCCGGATCGACGGGGCGGAGTTCCCGACCGGCCCGTGACGTAGAATCCCGCTTGTGTCCTCCCCCCCACCGATCCCCCTCCCAGCGCCTGTCCGACGAGGTCGCGCCTGGAAGGCCGCCGCCGCCCTCGGGACACTTCTGATCCTCGCCGGATTGGGGGAGGTATCGATCCGGGTGATGGACCGCGCCCGCGGGTACCCCCCCTTCTTCCATGAAACGCTCGGGAAGTATCCCGCGCTCCAGTCGGACCCGCTGCTGCGGACACGCAGGCGACCGCACTACAGGATCGACAAGAGCTACATTGGAGGCGCGCAATGGTCGTTCAACTCGCGGGGGAACCGTGGCTCGCAGGAGTATGCCGTCCCGAAGCCCGCCGGCGTCTATCGCGTCCTCTGCATCGGGGGATCGACCACGGCCAGCGGGAACGTCTCGTGCGACCAGGCGACCTGGACGGCACAGCTGCAACGGGGGTGGAACGAACATCTGCCGGCGTGGAATGCGGCACGCCACGCGAGGAGCGAGCCGCCCGTTGCATCGATCGAGGTGGTCAACCATGGCGTCGTCGGCTGGACGACCGTGCAGGACCTCGTCTACTTTGTCACGGAGGGGATCGACCTCGAACCGGACGTCGCGATCTGCATGGAGGCGATCAACGATATCCAGGCCGCTTCCCTGGAAGGGATCGACGCCGGGTACCGGCCCTGGATGCTACGGGATTGGTTTCGCCCCTGGGAGCACCGAACGCGCGTGGACAACCTCCTGGGATGGAGCCGCCTCTACTGGGTGCTGCGCAACCGCGTCCGGGATTGGAACACCCCACGGGATCCCACGCCTCTCGCCTGGCGGACCCATTCGGTCCACCCGCGGGGTCCCGTCCACTTCCGCCGCAACCTGGAGAATTTCGTCGCTGCGGCGCACGTGCACGGCATCCGTCCGGTCCTCATGACACAGCCCTGCACGCTCCTGTGGGACGATCCGACCTTGCGTATGCCGGACAAACACAACCCCGTCTTTAAACCGAAAGGCCCCGCCCTGACCCCGGAGGCATACGTGGAAGCACACCGGCTCTACAACGACATCACGCGCGAGGTCGCGCGCGCCGGCAGTGCCGAGATGGTCGACCTCGCTGACCTCACCCCGCAGCGCTCCGGCACGATGGATGATACGGTCCACGAGACGGACCTGGGCGCCGAGGAGCGCGCCGGGCTGATCCTGGACGCGCTGGCGCAGTGAGCGCAAGGCGCGTCCTCGTCGTCGCCTCCCACTTCCCCCCCGCGGGGGGCGGGGGGATCCAGAGGACCGTCGCGCTGGTCCGCCGCCTGTGCGAGCAGGGGTGGGACGTGCGCGTCCTGACGCGCCCGGCCGACCGGCAGTTCCTCCCCGAGGACGGGTACTTCGCGAGCCGCGTGCCAGCGGGGATCGAGGTCCGCTCCGCGCGGCCCTGGCGGTGGAACCTTCCCCTGCGCCTCCTGGGACGGGCGGGGCTGCCATCCCTCGAGGCGGCCGCGACGCGGTTCTTCTCGGTCCCCGACGACCACATCGGATGGATCCCCCCCGCCGCGCGCGAAGGGACGGCGCTCCTGCGCGAGCGCGCCGCGGACGCGATCTACGCGACCGCCCCGAAGCACGCCGGCCACTGGGTCGGCCGGATCCTCGCTCGCCGCTTCTCCCTCCCCCTGGTCCTCGACTTCCGCGACGACTTCGTCGGGAACCCGATGGTCCCGATCCCCACGCCGCTCCACCGCCGTCTGATGCTCCGCCTCGAGCGGCGGCTGCTCTCCGGCGCCGACCGCGCCGTCTTCAACACGCCGGCGATGGAAGAGGACTACCACGCGCGGTACCCGGACCTCGCCTCGCGGTTCACGAACGTCCCGAACGGATTCGAACCCGCGGACCTGGGCGAAGCGCTCGCGCCCGTCGCGCGACGCGCTGGCCCGTGCCGCATCCTCGCCAGCGGGTCGATCTACGGCGCGCGCGATCTCGCCCCGATCCTGCGCGCCCTGGCGGAGGCCCTGCGGGCGGGCACGATCCCGGCCGACGGGGTCCGCCTGGACCTGTGCGGCGTCCACTGGACGAACGACCTGCCGCTTCCCGCCGCGCTCGCGGGGCTCGTGCGGATCCACGGGTTCGTCCCGCGCGACCACCTCCTGCGGCTCTACCGCGATGCGGACCTGCTCCTGTCCTGCGAGGACCCGGTCCGGACGACCGCGGTGCCGGGAAAGATCTACGAGCACCTTGCCCTGGGGAGGCGCATCCTGTTCGTCGGGGCGCCGCGGGGGGCGGTGACGGATCTCCTGCGCGAGGCGGGCGTCGGCGAGACGGTCCACCCCGCGGACGCCGAGGGGCTGCGCCGGTCGCTCGCCGCCGCGGCGTGCGAGGTGCTGCGGGGAACGCCCCCAGAGCGCGCCCCCCTGGCGTTCCTGGAGCGGTACCGGCGCGCGGCGCTCAGCGAACGGCTGGAGGGGATCCTCCTCGAGGCGATTCGCGGGCGCGCGCCGGTCAGCGCAGGCCCACCGACGCCCCCCCCTGGCGCATCGAGCGCTCCAACCCTTCCAATACCCGCGTGACCGCCAGGCCGTGGAGGCCGTCGGTCCGGGGACGCTCTCCGGTGCGCACGCACCCGACGAAGTGCGCCGCCTCGCGCCGAAGCGGCTCCTCGTTCGGCAGGGTCGGCACGGAGACGTCCCCGCTGCGCACGGCCGCCAGGTGCGTGCCGTAGCTGTCGTACGCCTGCGCGGGGCCGTCGAGGCGGTTCTCGTAGATGCGGATCCGCGCGGCGGGGTCCACATCGTCGTACTGGATCATCCTCCGGGTCCCGACCCAGACCATGTCACGCACCTTCAGGGGGGAGATCCAGGAGAGTTCCAGGTGCGCGCGCATGCCGCCAGGGAACGAGAGCGTCGACCAGACGACGTCCTCGAGCCCGGGCTGGAGGAAGACGGACCCGGTCGCCGCGCCGCGCTCAGGGACGGCGCCCAGGCAATAGAGGAGGATCGACACGTCGTGCGGCGCGAGGTTCCACAGGACGTTCACGCCGGTGCGGACCTGCCCGAGGGAGAGGCGCCGGCTGGTGACATAGAGGAGGCGCCCGAGCCGCCCCGACTGGACTTCCTCCCGGATCCGCTCGACGGCGGGGTTGTAGCAGAAGGTGTGCCCGGCCATCAGCGTCTTCCCGGCGCGCTCGAAGCCGTCGACCATCGCCTGGGCGGAGGCGACCGAGAGGGCGAACGGCTTCTCCAGGAACAGGTGGCACCCGCGCGCGAGCGCCGCGCGGGCGGCCGCCTCGTGATGCTCCGCCGGCGTGGCGACCACGAGCGCCTCGACGAGCCCGCTGTCGAGCATCGCGTCGAGCGACTCGAACGCCCGCGCGGCGGGGTAGCGCGCGGCGGCCGCCTCCCGCTTGCGCGCATCGCATTCGGCGAACGCCGCGACCCGGCATCCGGCGACCTCATGGAACACGCGCAGAAGATTGATCCCCCAATACCCGATCCCCGCGACGCCGACCCGGAGGGGATCGTCCTTCCCTCTGCTCACGACCGTCCCCCCCGCATGGGGTCGAGCGTACCCGATGCGGGCCGCCCCGCGCACGCGCGGTCGAGCAGGCCCGCCAGGATGCGCACGGAGGCGCGGCGCGTGTAGAGACGCCCGGGGTCGCCGCACGCGCGTAGGCGGCCCGCGCGCCAGTCGCCGTGCGCGGACAGGAGCGCCGCGCAGATCCCCTCCGGATCGCCCGGGCGCGCGACGATCCCCCCGGCGTCCCGCACAATCCGATCGCAGAGCCCTTCGGGAGCGACGGCGACGACGGGAAGCCCCAGGCCGAGATACTCGTACAGCTTCACCGGGAGGCGCGCCCACGCGCCGGGGTACTCCCCCACCAGAACGAGGCCCGCCTCGCTGCTGGCCGCCTCGCGAAGCCCCGCGTCGTGCGAGGAGGCGCCCGCGAAGGAGGCCGTCCCGGACAGGCCGCGCCGGACGACCGCGTCCCGGAAGGAGACGTCGGCGTCCCCGATGAACGCGACCGACGCTTCCCGGGCGAACTCCTTCGAGCGAGACACGGCGCACGCGAGCCCGTCGAGGAACGCTGTCCCCCCGTTCAGGACGTACATCGACCCGACGTGGCAGAGCCGGAACCGGCTCGACCGGGATGATCCGGACACCTCGCGCCGCACGGAGGCGACCTCCTCCTCGTCATAGCCGTTGCGCGCCACCTCGACCTCCCGGTTCGCCGCAAGACGTTGGGCGACCCCCTCGGTCGCCGCCGCCACGCCGTCGGCGCGCTCCAGGAC
>JACQRN010000281.1 GCA_016206515.1 Planctomycetota bacterium
GTACCCCCCCAGGGAGTCGCCATCGGTGGAGAGGTCTCTGCGCTTGGCCGCCTCCCGGCAGACGTCCACCTCGAACTGGGCGAGCTTCGGCTCCTTGTGCGCGATCGCGAGGATCAGGCGCCGGAAGCTGAAGCCGCCCTCGTGCTCCGCCTGTTCCTTGGCCCCGGGCAGAGTCGCCCGCTTGCGCCCCTTGTCCTCGATCTCCCGGATCCGGACGTCGAGGGTGCTCACCTTCCCCTTCACGGCGGCCAGGTCCTCACCGACCCCGCGCACGTCGTCGCGGATCCCCTTCATCAGATCCAAAACCTGCGTTTCGTTTCCCATGGTCATCCCTCCTCTCGAATTGCCCCCATCGCGCTTGCGCCCGCAGCACCTGCCATCACGGGCGCCACACCCAGCGCCCCCCGGATCTCCCGGCCCATGCCGAGCAGTTGTCCGTACAGTCCGTCGTCGGGAACGGCAGAAGGCCCAAGGGCCACCGTCCCACGGAGCACGTTCAGCTGCGCAGCGAGCGCCTGGATCTCCGTCCGGAGCCCCCGCACGTCCTCGGCGACGGAACGGAGAGACGCTCCGTCCCCTCCCGCCTGTCCTTCCGGCATATCGCCGGGTTCCTCGTCCTCCAGCGCGGCACGGATCCGCTCCGCGATCGCGACAAGCTGCCCGGCGACCTCCTGCAGGAGCGGTTCCAGGTGCTTCGCGTTTCCTCCAGATCGCGGATCCTTGCGTTCCTCGTAAGGATTCGTGATCAGACCGTCATCCGCGAGCTTGGCCATCTCCTCCTCGGAGTACTGCCGGAACTCCGGCGGCTCCTTCTCGAACTCCTCGTAGTGGCTGGCGAGGTGGTCGTAGACACCACGGCGGTCGGCATCTGGGATGTCGACCCCGCCCCGGGCTCCGAGCAGAGCACCCATCGCCGCGCGCACGCCATTCCAGACCGTGTTCTTGTTCCCCGCGCGGTGGTGGGGGAGTTTGTAGGAGGTCTTCACGTCGGGGGCCCCCGCGTCGAACCATGCCGCGATCAGGCGCAGGTCGTCGACCTCGGCCCCGGCGATCTCCGCCGGCCCGTCCCACTCCGCGTCCTCCGGATCCAGCGGGTAGTGCTTGAACGGGATCGCCATCTTGGGCTCCGCGGCCTGGCGTTCGAAGTGCACGGCCTCGCGGGCCGTGATGACGCCGCGCTTCACGGCGCGATTGAGGCTCTCCTGGATCGTCGCGTTGGGGTTCGCCGGGACGGGGACAGCCGACAGCTCCAGCAGCTCCTGCTTCGTGTAGCGTCGGCGCTTGCGTACGGCGGGCTTCGTGACCTCCGCGCCGACCGCGTTGCCGTCCTCGTCCAGATCCTCCGTCACCCACTCGTGCGGCATGAACCCCACCGACGTCGCCCGTAGGAACCCGCCCTTGTAGAGCCGGAACACCGTGTCGGCGAACTCGAAGGTATCCCGGTCCGCGAACTCGATGTCGAACTCCAGCTTCCCGTCGCGCACCTGCACTCCGACCGCCTTCCCCACAGGCGGGGCGAGGTAGTCGTGCGTCCAGAGGAAGACCGGATTGCGCTGGAAGTGCGCCAGGTCCCAGCCGTCCACGCTGATCACGTCGCCGTGGCGGTCCTCAGTCTCGTCGGATCCGGTGAACCGCAGAGTCCGGGGCTTCCCAGGCACCTCGCGAACCTCGAAGCAGAGCCCCCGCAGGAGTGGGCGGCCGCGCTCGGGCTCACGGTCGTAGTCAAGCGAGCGGAAGACCTCGTCCCAGTCCTTGGGGCGTCCCGCGTGCGCTTCCGTCAGAGTCCTCGTTGCGTTCTCCATGAGTCCCTCCGTCATGCCGCGACCGCCACGCAGCGGCAGTTAATTACCTCACGCGCGGGCCCCCCGAGCTCCGAGGGGTACCGCAGCCCGTTCCCCGGGAACGGCGTCCCGACCGGGATCGGCCCCGCCTGCTCGTTGCGCGTGTGCGTCTCCCGCACGACCTCGTCCCGTGCCGTGATCCACTCGTGCATCTCGACCCCCTCGCGACGCATTGCGAGGAAGCGCGATCCACTCGCGGCCTGGGCCGTCTCCGTGCGCGCGATGGCGAGCGCCCGGCTGGAGGCGAAGTTGAAGACACGCCGCACGCGGTCCTGCAACTCGGAGACCGTCTCGTTCTGCGAGGCGCCCTGCAGGAGCGTGGAGCGGAGGTTCGATCGCAGGCGCTCGTTGACCTCGACGATCTTGACCTCCTTCTCCGCCAGGAACTGGAGCATCTCCGGGTCCGTCACGTCGAAGGCGAACGGGCCGCCGATCTCGATGCGCAACTGCTCCAGGGATGCGAGCACGATCTGGTCGTAGAGGGGGCGCGCGAGCGACCGCAGGGCGCGGTCCCAACGCTCCCTCTCGAACAGGACGAGCTCGAGGTCCTCCGGGGTGGGGGGGCCCTGCTTCTCGATGGCCGCTGCGCGCCCCTCGACGTCGCCCATGCGCTGGAGCTGGTCGGCCCGCAGATGCATGAAGTACCGGCGCATCCGCCCCCCGAACCGCTTCTCGTTCGGGTCGAGCACCTTCTCGACGTAGGGGTCCCAGAAGTCCCTTCGGGACCTTTCGGATTTGGCCTTCTCCTGGGACGCGGCGTGCGGGGCAGATTCCTCACCGGTCGACCCCGGCCCGGCCTGTTCGCCTCCGAGCAGCGTCTCCACCGGCACATCGCTGAACGGGACGAAGACCGTGTCCCCCCAGGGGACCGGGTCCATCCCGAGGTTGAGGCGCTTGCCGATCGCGTTGGGCGGGAAGCCGAGTTCCTTGAGCTTCAGGGATGACCCGAGCAGGGCATTGAAGTCGTCCCGCAGAGCCTCGATGCCGCTCGTGTCGAAGTCTCCCCAGAAC
>JACQRN010000282.1 GCA_016206515.1 Planctomycetota bacterium
ACCTGGTGGTGCATCCCTCGCACGGGATCGGACGGTACGCGGGGACGCAGGTCGTGGAGCGCTCGGGCGTCCCGGGGGCGCTGCAGGAGTTCCTCGTTCTGGAGTACGCCCAGAAAGCGACGCTCTTGGTCCCGCCCGACGAGATGGATCAGGTGCGGCGGTACGTCGGATCCGGGGACGGGCGGCCGCCCCTGGACCGCTTGCGCTCGGAGGCGTGGAGCGTCCGGACCGCGCGGGTCGCCGTGGCGACCCGGGGACTCGCCGAGGAACTCCTGCGGATCCAGGCCCTGCGCCAAGCGCGCCGCGGGGTTGCGATCGCGTCCGATGCTGGGTTCGAGGCGGAGTTCCTCTCGGCGTTCCCGTACGAGGAGACGCCGGACCAGCGCGAGGCGGACGAGGCGATCCGCTCCGACCAGCGTCAGGCGCGTCCGATGGACCGCCTCCTGTGCGGGGACGTCGGATTCGGGAAGACCGAACTGGCGATGCGCGCCTGCTTCCGTGCCGCGGCCGCCGGGCGCCAGGCGGCGGTCCTGGTCCCGACGACGGTCCTCGCGCTCCAGCACGAGGCGACGTTCCGCGGCCGGATGGCCGCGTTCCCCGTCCGGGTCGGGATGGTCAGCCGCCTGCGCACACAGCGCGAGCAGGGGGATGTGCTCGACGCGCTCGCCTCGGGTGAGTGCGACGTCGTCATCGGGACGCACCGCCTCCTGTCGTGCGACGTCGCCTTCCGGGATCTGGGGCTCGTGGTCGTCGACGAGGAGCAGAGGTTCGGGGTCGAGCACAAGGGTGCGCTTCAAAGGTTGCGCAGCCAGGTCGATGTCCTGTCCCTGTCGGCCACCCCGATCCCGCGCACCCTTCACATGGCGATGGTGGGCCTGCGCGACATCTCGAACCTCGCCACGCCGCCGAAGGAGCGCCTGCCGATCCGGACGATCCTGATTCGGGAGGGGGAGGAGCGGATCCGGCGCGCGATCCTTTCGGAACTGTCGCGCGGCGGGCAGGTCTTCTACGTCCACAACCGCGTCGCGGGGATCGAGGAGGCGTGCGCGCGCCTGCGCGATCTTGTCCCCGAGGCGCGCGTCGAGTTCGCGCACGGGCAGATGTCCCCCGACGGCCTGGAGGACGTGATGGTCCGGTTTGCGCGCAGGGAGTTCGACGTCCTGATGTCGACGACGATCATTGAATCGGGGATCGACCTGCCGAACGTCAACACGATCCTGATCGAGCGCGCCGACCGCTTCGGCCTCGCCCAGATGCACCAGCTGCGCGGCCGCGTCGGGCGGTTCCGCGTGCAGGCGTTCTGCTACCTCCTCCTGCCGCGCGACACGCCGGTCTCGCGGGTCGCCACGCGCCGCCTGCGCGCGGTCGAGGAGTTCAGCGACCTCGGAGCCGGGTTCCGGATCGCGCTCCGCGACCTGGAAATCCGCGGGGCGGGGAACCTCCTGGGGCCCGAGCAGTCCGGCCACATCGCCGCGGTGGGGTACGACCTGTACTGCCGTCTTCTCGCCTCCGCGGTGCGGGATCTGAAGGGGGAGGCGGCGTCCTCGCTCGCCCGCTGCGAGATCTCGATCCCCGTCCGCGCCCTCCTGCCGGAGACGTACGTCGACGTCCCGGAATTGCGCCTGGGGCTCTACCAGAAGATGGCCCGCTCCGCCTCGGACGGGGCGCTGCGCGAGGTCGCCGGGGAGATGGCGGACCGCTTCGGGCCGCTCCCCCCGGAGGCGCGCACCCTCCTGCGCATCCATCGGTTGCGTATCCGCGCCGCGCAGGCCGGCTTCAGCGCGGTCGGCCGCGACGCGGACGGGCTCCGGCTCGAAGTGCGCGACCCCGCGCGCGCCGAGGGCGCCCTCGCCCGGCGCGGCGTCGAGGTGCGCGTCCTCGCCCCGCGCCGCCTGCTGGTCCCGGGGCCCTCGACGGGAGAGGAGGCGTTGCGGGTGTTGGAGGGGGTGCTGTCGGTATGATCTCTCAAGTATGGGCACCGACATCGAAGATCCGAAGATGACCGCCGAGATCCTCGAAGAGCCCTGGCGCCTCTTCCGGATCATGGGGGAGTTCGTCGAGGGGTTCTCGGGGCTCTCGCGGCTGGGGGCGGCGGTAACGATGTTCGGGTCTGCGCGGACGAAGCCGTCGAACCGGTTCTACCGCCTCGCCGACCGCCTCTCCTACCGGCTCGTGGACGAGCTGGGGTACTCGATCATCACCGGCGGCGGCCCGGGGATCATGGAGGCCGCCAACCGCGGCGCCAAGCGGGCGGGGGGGAAGTCGGTCGGGCTCTGCATTGACCTGCCGATGGAGCAGTCGTCCAACCGCTTCGTCACCCACCCGATCACGTTCAGGTTCTTCTTCTGCCGGAAGGTCTGCTTCATCAAGTACGCCAGCGCGATCGTCATCTTCCCCGGCGGGTACGGGACGATGGACGAGTTTCTGGAGCTGATCACCCTCGTCCAGACGCGCAAGATCAAGCAGGTCCCGATCCTCCTGGTCGGCCGCGCCTACTGGGGCGGGCTGATCCGGTGGATGAAGGACGTCGTCCTGAAGCGCGAACGGAACATCGACGCGGCCGACCTCGACCTGTTCACGCTGACCGACTCCATCGAGGAGGCGTTCGATGTCATACGCCGTTCGCAGATTCACTATTCGATCCTCGAACATCCGGAATCGCGGTAGGGCCTGTCGTCCCGAGGAGCATTCGATCAGGCGGCGAGCGACGAGGGACCTGTGTTTTCGTCCGAATGAACATAGGTCCCTCGGGCACAGCTGCCGGATCGAGCGGCCCTCGGGACGACAGATGGTCCTACTGCCGCGCGATCCAGAGGTCGAAACCGCCGTATTCCCGGAACCCTGCGGCCTGGTAGGTCTTGAGCGCCGCGACGTTCCGGCGGTCGACCGCCAGGCGGACCTCGGGAACCCCCGCTTCGCGCGCGATCTCGACGGCGCGGCGCACGAGGTGAAGTCCGAGGCCGCGCCCGCGCGCGGACGGGACGATCCCCATGTACCGGATCTCGGCGTGGGGGTCGTCGTGATGGAGGTTCACGAGGAGGCAGCCGATGGGGACGCTGGCCCGGATCGCGACGGCCCAGCGCGCGTCGCCGCGCGGGGAGTGGGGGAGGAAGAAGTCGAGGGTTGTGTACGAGCGCGGCTCGAGCTCGGGGACGTCGCTCGATCCCTCCTGGGTCGCGCGGACGATCTCGATGAGGTCTCCCGGCCGCGCCGGGGGCCTCTCCTCCCACGACAGGAGGGAAGGGGGGGACGGCGGGAGAGGGATCGAGGCCGTGCGGTGGAGCCGGACGAGGGACGCGGGGCAGGACCAGTCGGCACGCTTCAAGGGGGTTTCGAGATCCCCGGCGCCCCCCTCCGCGTGATACCGGACGAGCCCCACGCCTGCGCCCCGCGCGGCGTCCCGGACACCGGTCAGGAGCGCCGCCAGGAGCGCGGGATCCGCCTTCGCGCCGAGCCTGGGCTGGTCGCACAGCCAGGAGCCGTCGGCGAGCGGGAAATAGAGGAGGATCCCACGCAGCGCCCCGTCCCGCGCGACGACCTGGCACATCGGGTTCCATTTGTGCTCGTGCGAGAGCCGCAGGAACTCCGTGCGCGCCGTCTCCGGGTCGCCGCCGACGTACAGGTGAGCCGATTCAGCGATCTCGGACGGAAGGATCCGTCGTACTTCCACTCCTTCTCTCCTGTCTCCTGACTTCTGTCTCCCGTCTCCTATCCCTTCGGCCTTCTGTCCAAGATCCTCTGCTCCTTCAGTCTCTCCTCGATCCCGAGCCGCTGGCTCACCTTCTCGACCGACTCCCAGACGATCCGGTTGAACTTCACCTCGAAGGCGGACTGGATCTGCGCCTCCGCGTGGGGAGGGTGCGCCCCCTTGCGCGGCGCGGCGTAGAGGATCATCTCGTCGACCTCGAACGGGTCGTCGTCGCGCTTCTGGATCACGAGCTGCCACTCCTCGATCGCCGAGTGGCCCGAGAGCGTGTCGGCGAGTCCATTAAGGTCCAGGAGCGTGCCGCGGATCTTCGTCAGGTGGATGTCCTGGACGTTCGAGACCCGCCGCAGTGTCGGTCCGACGCGGGGGGTGGTCCGCCCGCACGAGGGGCACTTCCCCCAGCGCAACCCCCCCTCGGCGATGTCGCCGGTGCGGTA
>JACQRN010000262.1 GCA_016206515.1 Planctomycetota bacterium
ATGGAGAACGCCGTCTTCTCGGTGATCTCCCCGGAGGGGTGCGCGGCGATCCTCTGGAAGGACGCCACGAAGGCGAGCGAGGCCGCCGCCATCCTCAAGCTGACCGCAAAGGACATGATCTCGCAGGGGATCGCCGACGAGATCATCGAGGAGCCGCCCGGGGGCGCCCACCGCGCCCCGGAGGAGATGGCCCACCGGATGCGCGCGAGGATCCTCCATCATCTCGGCGAACTGGACGACCTCCCGGTCGACCTGATGGTGGAGGCCCGGTACCAGAAGTACCGCAAGATCGGGGTGGTCCTGGAGACCGCCCCGGTCCCGCCAGGCGCCCCGGTTCTCGCCCCCGTCCGCCGCGACCCGAAGCAGACCTGACCGGACACCCGCCCATGCGAGTCCCAACGACCGTCCGCGTCCGGGTTCTCGCATCCACCTCGAACCTCGGCCCCGCGTTCGACTCCCTGGGGCTCGCGCTCGACCTCCCCCTGCGCGTGCGCGTCCGCGCCGAGGGACGCTCGTGGCGGATCGAGTACCGCGGCGAGGGGGCGGACCTGCTGCGCCGCGGGCGGTCGCACCTGATCCTGCAGGCGATGCGCCGCCTCGCCTCCTCGACGCGCTCGCCTCTCCCCGCGGGGCTGCTCGTCGAGGTCGACAACGATATCCCCGTGGCGCGCGGCCTCGGGAGCAGCGGCGCGGCGATCGCCGCGGGGCTGCTCGCTGGCAATGCCCTGGCCGGGACGGCGCTCCCCCCCTCGCGCCTCCTCGACCTCGGCGCCGGGATCGAGGGGCACCCGGAGAATGTCGCAGCCTCGCTCCTGGGCGGTCTCGTTCTGTGCGCTCGCGATGGGAAGGGGTGGGACGCCCGGCGCGAGCTGCCGCCCGCCGGATGGCGCGCCTGCGCGTTCGTCCCGGACCGGCTGGGACGCACGGACAGCGCGCGGCGGAAGCTCCCCGCGCGGGTACCGCTCGCGACCGTGGTCGCGAACCTCTCCGCGACCGCGCGGCTCGTCCGCGGGCTCCTGCGAGGCTCCCCGGAGGATCTCCTGGCCGGCACGCGCGACGCCCTGCACCAGGACCGGCGGCTGGCGTCGAACGGCCCCCTACGACGCCTCCTCGCCCGCCTGCGCGGCGGGGGGATGCCGGCGTTCTTGAGCGGCTCCGGGCCGACGCTGCTGGCGCTGCTGCGGTCCGGCTCCCCCGCCGAGCGCCGCTTCGAAACGCTCTCGCTCGCCTCCCGCATCAGCGGCCGCGTGATGCTCCTCGACACAACGCGGACGGGAGGCAGGACGTACACGGCGTAACGCATTCGCCGGGCGACCTGTCAAACGGGGGCAACTCGTCCCCAACCACTAAAAAAGAGTTCTTTCTTTACTTCTATCGCTAAACAAGATGCCTTTTGTAGCGTTGACCACAGAAACAGGAGTACTACGAACACCTGAACGCCGTGCGAGCGAACGGCGATTGGGAGGGGTGGACTTCTTTCTTCCTCGAATGCGTGCGCGAGTCGGCCGACGACGGCGTCGCCACGGCGCGCGGACTCTTCTCGCTTGTCGGCGACGACCGCCGCAAAGTGTCTGAGCGCAAGGCAACCACTGTGACGGCGGTGCGCTTGTTCGATCTCTTGCCTAAATAGGAAACCGTGATTCTCGAACGATCCGACGTCATGCGGCCCGAGAGCGCCCGATGCGCCGTGTCCGCCGCGCGAAGACGCGGAGATGCTGACGAACTGCCTGCATGAGATGTTCGATCGTCTTGTGCTGGTGATTCCGGGTCACCTCCGCGTGGAGGACCCGCCAGCGCCCCTCGATCTTGTTGTGATCGGGGATGAAGTTGTCCACGATGAGGTGGATCCGCCGTGCCGTCGGATACGTCTCCAACAGCCGATGGCACAGATCGATGAACAGGAGGCTGCGCTTTCGATGCGACTCGACCCAGGTCATCTCCTTCCGGACAGGATCCCAGACCTGGTCCGTACGTAGGAGTGTTCGGCAGGAAGTCGCGGCTCCCATTACCCTTATGCGTGTCGGCATCGCCTCCGCCTCGATCGTTCGAGAATCACGGCCGCTTATTTAGCCGTGCTGCTGGTATCACCGGTAGCTGCCGATCTTGCGGTCGCGTAGGAAACGAAGGCAGCTGCTCTGGTCGTCCACCCATCAGAGGTCGGCGACGTAGCCGTCAACGTCGCGTCGGCGCGGACGGGGAGGAGATCGGGGCGGATCCACGCCGTCTCGATACTCTTGGTCATCACCATGGTGTTTCCGCATCCCCCGACAGCCGGAACGGGAAGTCCACATCCAGGGGCTCTCCACCGATCCCCTCCATTGACCGAATCACGACATCCTTGCGCCACGAGCGCATCTG
>JACQRN010000263.1 GCA_016206515.1 Planctomycetota bacterium
CCCCCCCCGATGGGCCCGCCCCGAGCGAGACCCGCCCCGCAGGGGCGGATCGAGTCGAGGGGCTGCTGGATCTGACGGACGCCATGGCCCGCAAATTCACCGACGAGACGCCGCTCTCGAAGTTCGGGGACCCCTCCGACCCCGACGAGCAGGCGGCGGTCCACTTCTTCATGGACCTCTGCCGCCGGACCCCGCAGGCGGAGATCACCGCGCGATCGATCGGCGCGGGCCTGAACCTTCCCGCGCGAGCCCTGGACTTCCGCTCGTTCACCGACCCCGTGATGCGCCAGATCCTGCGCGGTCGCGCGGTGCGGATCGACGGGACGATCCAGTACCTCGAGACGGTCCGGCCGTACGAGAACCCGCACGGGATCACCGAGATCACCGGGTGCAGCATCGCGCGAGTCAACGCCGACGGCAGGAAGGAGGCGTACTTCGTCTACCTCCTGGAACCGGGCGGGGCGCAAGTGGGGGACGCCGTCCTCGTGGATGCCTATTTCCTCAAGTGGGTGAACAGCCGGGGCCAGGATGGGAGCCTCGTGACGAGACCGCTCCTGCTGGGGCGGGGGTTCACGTTCCGCTGCGGTCCGTACCGCGGCCCTCCGGACGATGCGGCGCGCGCGCGGCTCGCGGAGGCGTTCCTCCGGATCGAAGCGGTTCCGGCGGCGGATCTGGAGAAGACGTCCGTCGGATCCCGGATGAACCTCCCCTACCGCCCCATCCGGTACGAGACGCTGCTTGACCCCTCCGCAGAGGCGCTCCTGCAGGGGCGCCCCGTCCAGGTCGATGGCCTCGTGACCTCCGCCGAGGTCGTACCGGATCCGTCCGCCGGGGAGGAAGCCCCCCCCGTGACGCTCTGCAGGATCGAGCGGCGCGGGGCGCGCGGCGAGTTCATCCCCTTTCTGGTCTACCTCCGGGAGGGGGCGGGGGCGGAGCGAAGCCGGTACATCCGTCTCCACGGCATCTTCGCCGGCTGGGCCACGGAACCGCATGAATCCGGGGTCCCGGTCCGCATCCCTGTCTTCGCGGCCCGCGGCGTCGCGGAATCGTTCGAAGATATTCCCTGGGCCTCGGGCCGCCGCGAGCGCGGAGGCTGGCTCGTCCTGGCCGCGAGCGTCGCCGGGGTGCTCGGGATCGCGATCGTCGCGATCGTCTGGACCGACCGGCGCCGGGAGCGGGACTTCCAGACCCGCGTCTGGGCGAAGATCTACAAGAAGGAGCACAAGCCGATCCCGCCGCGTCCGAGCGCGCCGCCGTCCCCTCCAGCCCCGCCGGAAGGCCCCACGCCGGGGCCGTAAGGGGGCCGTTTCACAAGACGCATTCGGAAGATTCGCGAAGCGCGAAGCGTACAGCGTACAGCGACGGAGGAACGATCCGAACGTCCCTCGCCGATTCCGTCCGACCCCGCGCGTAGGATCGCCCGTCATGGAGACGGCGCCCCTGCCCGGAACCGACACGAGCCGCCTGCGGGCGCTCGTCGCCCTGGCGCGCACGAAGGCGATCGCCGGCCGCACGCTGACGCGCATGGAGGAGGCGTTCGGCTCGGTCGAGGAGGCGCTCGCCGCCCCGGCCGGGGCGCTCGCCGAAAGGGCGCATCTGCGCTCGCACCTGGCCGCGCGGCTGCTCGACGAGGCGCGCGGCGACGGCCCGGACCGCGAGATCGAGAGCGCGCGCCGGGAGGGGTGGTCACTCGTCCCCCTCGGCGCGGAGGGGTACCCAACGCTCCTCGCGCAGACCCACGACCCGCCGGTCCTTCTGTGGGTCCGGGGGACGCTCCCGCCGGCGGGGCTCCCCGTCGCGATCGTCGGCTCGCGCTTCGGCTCCGCGCACGGCCGGCTGACGGCGGCGCGGATCGCCGGGGGACTGGCGGAGGCGGGCGCGACCGTCGTCAGCGGGCTCGCCCGGGGGATCGACGCGGAGGCGCACCGCGGGGCGCTCCGCGCGCGCGGCCACACCGTCGCGGTCCTCGGATGCGGCCTCGACGTGGCGTACCCACCGGAACATACCGAGCTCGCCGCCGACATCGCGCTTGCCGGGGCGGTCGTCTCCGAGTTCCCTCCGGGCACCCGGCCGGACCCCCACAACTTCCCCCGCCGCAACCGGATCATCAGCGGCCTGTGCGTCGGGACGGTCGTCGTCGAGGCGGCCGAGCGCTCGGGGTCTCTCATCACCGCCCGTCACGCCCTCGAACAGGGGCGCGAGGTGATGGCGGTCCCCGGCCGCGCCGACTCCCCCGTGAGCGGCGGAACCCACCGCCTCATCCGCGACGGCGCGCGACTGGTCACCTCCGCCGCGCAGGTGCTCGCCGAGTTGCTGCCGGAGGAGCATCCCCTGCGCGAAAAATTGGAGGGACGGCAACCCGGCTCCCCGCCCGCCTCCGGCCCCGGAAAGGAGGTGTACGACGCGCTCGGCGGCGCGCCCCGCCCCGCCGACGAGATCGCCGACGATCTCGGTATGGCGCCCGGCGAGGTTCTGGGGCTCCTCATGGCGCTCGAGCTGCGGGGGCTGGTGCGGGCGCGGGCGGGGAGGGGGTTTGAGAGGACCCAGTGATCGCGCTGCACATGCCGAGGAAGACGGGAGGAGATCAGTCAGGCGGGTTCGATACGCGGATCCAGCCGCCTCGCACTGTCACGACCGCCCCATGTTCAAGATCCTGCGCATGCCGTTCGACGGCCTGGGCGAGCGCACGTACGCGCCCCGCTCCGGGAAGATCTGGCAGCCGGACGAGTCCCGCGTGCGCCTCGGCGTCCCGGTAGATCCTCGCGCCGAAGTCCTTGTCGAGCGTCACCAGGACGCGTCCTTCCCCCCGCGGCACGACGGAGGATCTCCCCGTCCCCTGGATCACGAGGCCAAAGACCGCGCGCCTCCACCACATCGAACCCCTGCTGGCGGAGCCAGTCGGCCGCCTTGCGACCAGCGCATCGGTCGACGAGGAATTTCACCGCGTCGAGACGGAAACGGCATCCAAGGAGTCGTTAGCAATCACCGCATGCGCGTAGGCCATGCACGCGCGGATGTCATCCGGCTCAAGATCGGGATAGTCATCGAGGACCGACTCCGGAGTCTCCCCCTGCGCGAGAAGCCCGAGGACGTGCTCCACCGAGATCCGCAGGTCGCGGACGATCGGTTTCCCCCCGAACACTTCCGGGCGGGCCGTGATTCGCTTGAGCAGGTCGTCCGTCATGTGCGGCCCCTCCTTACGGAGGCAGTATACACCTACGCGCCGGGACCGGCAGCGTGGGCGGGTCCAGGGGACGGCCGGGAGGATAGACTGCGAGAGTGTCGGTGCCGATCCAGCGTCGTCGACAAGGCACAAAAAGGGACATAAGCAACCGCCGAGGTGATCCAAGAGGGGCGCCGCCGGGTGGCGCCGGACGGGGCCCCCGCCGCGCGGACCGGAAGCGGGCAGGGAAGGGACTTATTTTCCGACATCCCGCTCGACACAATCCGCGGCCAGGATGGCCGCGGTCGCCGAACGGAGCGCCCGGGTCCCCACGCGCACGCATTCCGCGCGTGGGGTGGCGCGGAGTGAGGCAGGGCGACGAGCGGCTTGCCGCGAGGAGCCCTCCAGCGGCCCGCGGACAGGACGTCCGCGGGCCGCGTTTTATAATTGAAACCCCTCCCCGAGGTAGCTCGCCCGAGCCTCCGGGTCGGCGACGATCTGCTCGGGGGTCCCCTGCACGCGCACGCCGCCATCGCGGATGATGCAGGCGCGGTCGGTGATGCGGAGCGTCTCGCGAACGTTGTGATCGGTCAGGAGAACGCCGATCCCGGCGTCGCGCAGCGACCTCACCATCTCCTGCAGGCCGCCGACGGCGATCGGGTCGACGCCGGAGAACGGCTCGTCGAGGAGCATCACCTTCGGACGGCCCAGGAGCGCGCGGGCGAACTCCAGGCGGCGGCGCTCGCCGCCCGACAGG
>JACQRN010000264.1 GCA_016206515.1 Planctomycetota bacterium
GAGGTGGAGGAAGCGGACCTTCGCGCGCTCGACGGGCGGGAGGGGCGCCAGCCGAAGCAGTGTGTCCCTCATCAGGGGGTGCGGCACCTCCGCCAGGGCGCGCCCGGGGAGTTCCCCCGCGTCGAAAAAGGTGCCGTCGAGGAATGCGACGTCGACCCCGCGCAACGCCTCCCCGAGCGGCGTGTCCCAGCGGTCCCACGTATCGATGTCGGGGAGGTACAACGCCGAGCAGCGCGACCCGGCGACCCGGAATCCGACGGTCTCGGAGTACTCGCCGCGATGGGGAACGGCGAACGGGGTCACGGAGAGCCCCTCGGACAGCGGGACCGCCCGCCCGTCCTCCAGGGGCCGGAGGTCGACGTTCCCCAGTGAGACCAGCTGCCCCCACGGCCCCTGCGTGCGGAGAAACGACGCCATCCTCGGCATCGCGTGGACCGGCACGCCGCGCGTCCCCATCGCCTCGCGCCCGAGATGGATCAGCCCCGCGTAATGCCCGACGTGCGCGTGCGTCAGGAAGATCCCGTCGAGCGGGGCTCCGTCGCCGCGCGGGGAGGTCTCCTCGAGGCGCCGGAGCTGTTCCGGGAAGCGCGGCGTGCAATCGATCATCCAGCGGCGCCCCGTGGCGGGATCGATGATCGCCGCGCAGGCAGGATCGCGGCGCCGCGCGGGGTCGGCCCAGGCCGCCTCGCAGCAACGTGCGCGGCACCCCGCATGCGGGACGCCGCCGTCCTGCGCGGCGCCGAGGATCAGCAGAATGGGACCGCCCCGCACCATGGCGCGAGCATAACGGACCGCCTGCGCCTGCGCCTCCCCCTCCCGTTGCACCGCAATGCCGCAGGAGACCCTTTTTTCGAATACCGCTTCCAAACTGTCTGTAGATCGCTATACTCTGCCCCCAATCGCGGAGTCCGCCGGGGGAATGGCCCCCCGGCCGAACGAAGCGACCAGGATGGGGAGCATGGCGAAGGGGAAGAAGGCGGGCGAGGTGTTCGTGGTGACGAGCAAGGTGAAGGCGGCCCTGAAGAGCAAGGGGTGCAACACCTCCGGCGATGCGATCGGCGGGATCAACGGCATGGTCAGCTGGTACCTCGACCAGGCCGCCGCGCGCGCGAAGGCGAACGGGCGCAAGACGGTCCGCCCGCACGACTTCTGCTGCGGCTAGTACGGCCTGCAGAGCGAACGACTCACCCGCCGCCCCCCGCCACACGCGGGGGGCGGTTCTTTTCGGGGAGACAGGATTCGCCCTCCGCGCGCCGGCCTCCATGCCGGCACGCTCCGGGCTGGGCGCCCGCCTTCCGGCGCCATCCCTGGCGCCTCTTCCGCTCCGCGGCGGCGGGCGCCCTTCGAATCCTGTCTCCCCCATTTCTCATCAGGCGGGTCGGCTCCGCCGACCCGGCATACGGATGTCGGGGAGACAGGATTCGAACCTGCGGCCCCCAGCACCCAAGGCTGGTGCTATTCCAAGCTGAGCTACTCCCCGTCCGTCCGGGGGGAGTATAGCCCGCGCCCCTACTTCGCCTTCATCTCCACCGTCAGGAGCGTCTCGTGCCCGCCGCGGACCTCGAGGGTGCCGGCGGCGGCCAAGTCGAAGCGGAACCGCTCGACCGGCTCGTGCCAGACCTTCACCTCGTAGACGCCGGGGGGGATCCCCTCCAGGAGCGCCGCTCCGTCCTCGCCCGTGAGGGCGAAGTGCGCGGCGTCCGTCACGCAAACGTACGACTTCATCCAGGGATGGACGGTGCAGGAGACCGTGATCCGCTCCGGGGTGGCGAAGCGCAGGGGGAGGTCCGCGCCCGGCTGCACCATCTGGTTGAGGCCGCCCTGATTCCCGGCGCGGCGCGCGGCGATGCTCACGTTGTGCGCCTCCGAACCCTCCGTGTTCGCGAACCGGACGGTCGTCCCGGCACGGATGACCGACACGTGCCGGGTGAACAGGCACCCCCTCTGATCGGCGACCTCCGGCTCCGCGGGAGCCTCCGGCGCCTCCCCGCCTGACGCCAGGGACAGTTCGATGACGACGTTCCGGATGCCGCCATCGGCCGAGACCAGCAGGGACTCGTCCGGGACGCCGGGTCGTCCGCAACGGCCCGCCAATTCCGCGCTGGCGATCGGGATTTCACGCAACGCGGGGGGCGTCCCCGCAAACATCGCCCGAACCCGGACCCGCCCGGCCTCGGCGCCGAGCCCTTCGACCGGCGTCATCGACAGCGCCTCCGGCTGTGGGACGGACCCCCGCGCGGGCGGGGTCGGGCCGTTGCCGCTTTGCGCGGGAGGGTTCGTGACTCCGGTGTTCCGCGAGGGAGGCTCCTGCGGGCCGGGGTTGTTCCCCCCGAACACCATGTACC
>JACQRN010000277.1 GCA_016206515.1 Planctomycetota bacterium
CACCTATTTCATCGTGGCGCACATCCACTACGTCCTGTTCGGGGGGTCCCTGTTCGGCGCCTTCGCGGCGGTCTACTTCTGGTTCCCCAAGATGTTCGGGCGGCACATGGACGAGACGTGGGGGAAGATCCACTTCGTCCTGTCGTTCCTCGCCTTCAACATGACGTTCTTCCTGATGCACATCGTCGGGATCGGGGGGATGCCGCGCCGGTACATGTCGTTCGAGATCCACGAGTATCTCGGGCCGTTCCACGGCCTGAACAAGGTGATGACGATGAGCGCGTGGGCCCTGGGGTTGTCGCAGATTCCGTTCCTCGTGAACTTCGCGGTTTCCCTCTTCGCGGGGAGGCGCGCCACGCAGAACCCCTGGGACGCCAACACCCTCGAGTGGGCCGCGGCCCCCTCGCCGCCGCCGCACGGGAACTTCGGTCCGGAACTCCCGACCGTCTACCGGCCGCCGTACGAGTACAGCGTGCCGGGCGCCGCGGAGGATTTCATCCCCCAGAACAGCGCCGCGGGGACGTAGCGTGTCCGAGCCGTCGCGCTGGCCCCATCGCCTTGCGGTCCTGACCGCCGCCGCGGCGTTTCCGCTCCTGTTGACGGGGGGGTGGGTGACGACGACCGGCGCGGGACTCGCCGACCCGACGTGGCCCAGCGGGTACGTGACGTGGGGGTTTTTCTTCCACGTCTCCGAGGTGGAGGGGGGGCTCCAGTACGAATTGAACCACCGCCTCGCCGGGAAGATCGTCGGGGCGCTCGCGGTCGCCACCGCGCTCGCCGCGACGCTCCTCGATCGCAGGGGATGGGCGCGGATCCTGGCGTGGGGCGCCCTCGGCGCGGTCGTTCTCCAGGGAGTTATCGGCGGGATGCGTGTCAACTGGGTGAGCACCCGGATGGCGATCCTGCATGCGTGCCTGGGGACTGCGGTCTTCTCCCTTCTGGTGGTTCTCGCGGTCGTCACGGGGCCCGCGTGGCGCGCGCCGGGCGAACGGATCTGTGGTCGCGAGGCGGCGCGGTTCCGGCGGATGGCCGGGGCGGTCGCCGGGATGTCCCTGCTCCAGCTCGTTCTCGGGGCGTTCCTTCGTCATACCGCTCAGGCGTTCCTGCCGCATCTCATCCTGTCCCTCGTCATCGCCGGTCATGCGATCTGGCTCGCCATCGAGGGGGGGGGCGCTTCTCCTCCTGCCGGGGCGTGTCGATCCCCGCCCGACTCCTCGGCGGGATCGTTGCGGTCCAGATGCTCCTCGGGTTCGCGGCGTGGTGGGGTCGGTTCGGGCCGGGGAGCGCCCACTCTCCCCGGTGGGCGCCCCTGGTGGCGACCGCGCACGTCGGCGTCGGTGCGCTCTTTCTTGCGGTTGGCGTCGTTCTTCTCCTCCAGGCGCGGCGTCTTCTGGGTGCGGGTGAGGAAATCTCCCCCTCGGCGGTGGCGGCATGAGGCTCCTGGCGGACTACGTCTCCATCGCCCGGCCGCGCGTCCTGTGCATGGCGCTCGCCGCGCTCGCCGTCGGCGCGTTCCTGGGGGGAGGGGGGCGTCTCGACCCCGGCGCGTTCCTCCTGGCCGCCGCGGGGACGACCCTGGTCGTCACCGGCTGCTTCGCATTCAACCAGCACCTCGAGCGGGACGTCGACGCGCGGATGCAACGGACCGAGGCGAGGCCGATCCCCGCCGGGCGGCGCTCGGCGCTCCATGTCCTGCTCTTCGGGGCGGCCACGTCGGCCGCGGGGCTCGCTCTCCTGGCTTGGCGCGTCAATCCCCTGTGCGCCTTCCTCGCAGCCGGCGCGCTTTTCCTCTACGTCTGCGTCTACACGCCGCTCAAGCGCCGGACGACCTGGAGCACGCTGGTCGGGGCGATCCCGGGCGCGATGCCCCCGGTGCTCGGGTGGTCGGCCTCCGCGGGCCGCCTGGATCCGGGCGCCTGGGCCCTGTTCGCGATCGTATTCCTCTGGCAGTTCCCGCACTTCCATGCGATCGCATGGATCTACCGCGAGGAGTACCGCCGCGCGGGGCTGCGCGTCCTGGCGGCGGAGGACGACGCGGGGGTGCGCATGGCCCGGCAGGCCGTGACGACCTGCTGCGCGCTCCTGGCGGTGTCCCTCGCCCCGTCCGCGCTCGGTTTGGCGGGGGGGTGGTATCTGGGCGCCGCCGTGGCGCTCGGCCTGGCATACCTCGCCTATACGGTCCTTTTCGCCCGCGCGCGCTCCGAGGCGCGGGCCCGGGCACTGCTGCGGGCGTCGGTCGTGTATCTCCCCTCCCTCCTGATCATCCTGTCGCAGGACCTCTCGGTCGGACCCTAGAAAGGAGTCGCTCGTGAGCACGGCGGTGACGGTGGCGCATAAGGCGGAAACCTGGACCCCTCCGGTCTCGCCGGGGAAGTTCGCCATGTGGCTCTTCCTCGGGACCGAGATCATGTTTTTCACGGCCCTGATCGGCGTGTACATCGTCCTGCGGCAGGGGACCCCTCCCCTGGCGGACGGCTCGCCGGGGTGGCCGGACGTCGCGGCGAACTCCTATCCTCTGAACAAGTACTTCGGCGGGTTCAACACGCTCGTCCTGATCTGCTCGTCGTTCACAGTCGTCATGGCGCACCGTGCGATCGGCGAGGCGCGGTTCAAATCGGTCGTGAATTGGCTTCTGCTGACGACGCTCCTGGGCTTCGGCTTCATGGGGATCAAGGCGTACGAGTACCGCTCGAAGTTCGCGCACGGGATCGTGCCGGGGCGGGTCGCCCAGGATCCGGAGGACTTGCGCGCGCGCGCGATGCTCTCCCTGGAGTCCTCGCTCGCCTCCCTTCGCGCGGCCGGCCAGCCCGGGGTCGATCCGGCGCCCGAAACCGCCGCCGCGATCGGGGTGGGGGACCACCTGATCTCGGCGCTGCGCGACGCGCCGCATCCGGACGGGGCGCTGGTGGGGGAGGTGCTCCACGCCGCGCACGAGCACCCCGCGCTGCACCTTCCCCATACGATGCTCGCGGGGGGGAACCTCTGGGCCTCCTGCTATTTCGCCCTGACCGGGTTCCACGCCCTGCACGTCCTGGGGGGGCTGGTGGTCTTCGTCGGGATTATTCTCGTCGGCGCGTCCGGCAGTCTGACGGCCGGCCACGCGACCCTGGTCGAGAATATGGGGTTGTACTGGCACTTCGTCGACATCGTCTGGATCTTCCTGTTTCCGCTCCTGTACCTTCTTTAAGGAGGAAGACAATGCGGAGGGCTAGATGAGCGATGCGCACGGCGGTCACGCGGGAAACCACGTCCATCCGAACTACCTCCTCGTGTTCGTGGGGCTCCTGATCCTCACGAGCATCTCCTTCTTCTGCTCCGAGGCGATCGGGAGCAAGACGACGACGGTCCTGCTGGTCATGGGGTTATCCTCCCTCAAGGTCCTCCTGGTGGCGATGTTCTTCATGCACGTGAAATTCGAGGGGGTGTGGCTCTACGTGATCCTGGTCCCGACCTGCGTCATCGCCACGGTCCTGCTCTGCGTGCTGCTGCCGGACATCGCCAAGGTCGGGTTCCAGTCGGTCATCTCCGGGGGATAGCTGCTCGCCGTCGAGACGATCGGTCTGAAGCGCCGCTACGGCAACCGCGTCGCCCTGGCGGGGCTCGACCTGTCGGTCCGAGGGGGCGAGGTGTTCGGCCTCCTGGGGCCGAACGGATCGGGCAAGTCGACGCTCGTCTCGATCCTGGCGACGCTCCTGCCCCTCTCCGAGGGGCGCGCCTCGGTGTTCGGGCGCGACGTCGCGCTCTCTCCGCACGAGGTCCGCCGCTCGATCGGCGTCGTCTTCCAATCCCCCTCGCTGGACCGCAATCTCACGGTGCGCGAGAACCTCGTCCACCACGGGCACCTCTACGGGGTGTCCGGCCGGGCGTTGCGCGGGACGGTCGACGCGGCGCTCGCGCGTGGAGGGCTTGCGGAACGCGCCGGCGAGCGGGTTCAGACCCTCTCGGGCGGGCTCGCGCGCCGCGTCGAGGTCGCCAAGGGGATGCTCCACGGGCCGAAGATGCTCCTTCTCGACGAGCCGAGCACGGGGCTCGATCCCGCCGCCCGGCGGGACCTCTGGACGCGCCTGAAGGATCTTCGTTCGAAGGAGGGGGTCACGGTCCTGGTGACCACCCACTGGATGGAGGAGGCGGAGCGGTGCGACCGTCTGGCGATCCTGCACGAGGGGCGCGCGGTGGCGCAGGGGACCCCCGCGGCGCTGAGAGGCGCGCTTCCCTTCGATGTCGTCCAGTTCCGTTCGGCCGATCCCGAGGGGTTGCTCGATGCGGTGAAAGGGCGGTTCGGCGTCGAGGGAGCGGTGCAGGACGGCGCGGTGCGCCTCGAGCGCAACGGGGGCCAGGAGTTCGCACGCCAGGTCACCTCCGTCTTCGGCGACCGGATCGACGCGGTCACGGTGGGGCGTCCGACGCTCGAGGACGTGTTCGTCCGCCACACGGGGCGGGGGTTCTGGGAGGGGAAGGCGTGAGATACCTTCTCCCGGCCGCCTCCCTGGCGAGGCGCGAGGTCGTACGGTTCCTGCGGCAGCGCAACCGCGTCGTCAGCGCGGTGCTCCAGCCCGTGGTCTTCTGGGGCCTGTTCTCGGCGGGGTTGGGCGGGTCGCTGAAGGTCGCCTCGGGAACGACGGCCGCCGCGTTCTTCTTCCCCGGGACGCTGGTGTTGGTGCTTCTGTTCACCGCGATCTTCGCGACGATCTCGATCATCGAGGATCGCCGCGAGGGGTTCCTGCAGGGGGTCCTCGTCGCCCCCGTCCCGCGCGGGGCGATCGTCCTGGGGAAGGTGGGGGGGGCGACCGCGCTTGCGGTCCTCCAGGGAACGCTCTTTCTTCTCCTGGCGCCGGTGGCCGGCCTGCACCTGACGGTACTCTCCGTCGCGCAGACCCTGGGGGTGCTCGCACTCGTCTCCTTCCCCCTGGCGGGGCTCGGGTTCTCCATCGCCTGGCGGATGGATTCCACGCAGGGGTTCCACGCGGTGATGATGCTGTTCCTGATGCCGATGTGGATCCTCTCGGGGGGGCTGTTCCCCTCCGAGGGGGTCCACCCCGTTCTTGCGTGGATCGTCCGGGTGAACCCCCTGACCTACGGCGTGGCCGCCCTCCGCTGCGTCCTGTCGGGGGCCGCGCCTTCCGGGCCGTCCCTGGCGGGGTCGGTCGCCGTCACGGCGGCATTCGGCGCCGCCATGCTGGCGGCCGCCACCGCCGTCGCCTCCCGCAAGACGCGCCCGTGAGCGAGGAGTTCTACGCGTTCCTGCCGAGGCTCAATGCCACGCTCAACGCGTCGAGCGCGGCGCTCCTCATGACGGGGCTCATCGCGATCAAGTCCCGCCGCGTCGGCCTGCACAAGATGTGCATGCTGACCGCCTTCGGCCTGTCGATCCTGTTCCTCGTCTCGTACCTCGTCTACCACGCCCACCACGGCACGACGCGCTTTCCCGGCCAGGGCTGGGTCCGCCCCGTCTACTTCACGATGCTCTGGACCCACATGGCGTGCGCCGCGTCGCTCGTTCCCCTGTGCATCGTGACCCTGCGCCGCGCGTTCCGGAAGGATTTCGAGGCGCACCGCCGGATCGCGAAATGGACCCTTCCGATCTGGCTGTACGTGTCGGTGACGGGAGTGTTGGTGTACGTGTTCCTGTACATCTGGTTCCCGACGTGAGGTATCCTGAAGCCGTGCGACGTGGGCTCGTTGCTCTTGTGCTGCCCCTGGCCGTATTCGGCGCGTCGACGGCCCCCGCCTGCCCCGGCTGCTCGAAGGCGGTCGAAGCGGAAGGGAAGGCGAGCGGCAGCAACCTCTCTCGCGGGTACGCCTGGAGCATCTACCTGATGATGTCGGCCCCCTTCGTCATCACCGGCGCGTTCGGGGGGGCGATGTACAGGTCGTATCGGAAATCAAGGAGACAGGAGTCGGGAGACGGGAGTCAGGAGGGAGGCGGTCCGACGCCCCGGGTTTGAGTCCGGCATCCGGACGGCGTGTTCCGAGTCCGCGTAGAGTGCCGTTCGGCATCCGGTTCGTGCGGTGGTTTTCGGCCGGCCTTCCTCCTGTCTCCTGACTCCTGTCTCCTCGTTCCTTCAGCGATAGGAGAAGAGAAGGTCCCTCGCCGCCCCCTCCTGCCACACCCGCAGGGCGAACCCGTCGCGGCGCAGGTTCAGCGCATCGCGCAGCGCCGCGATCGTCGCTACGCGCGTCCCGTTGACCGACACGACAATCGCGCCGGGGCGGATCCCGTACCCTTCGGCGAGCCCCCCCTCCTTCACGGCGGTGACAAGCAGCCCAGGGGGCAGGTCCGAGGCAGGGTGCTCCGTGGAGATTGCCGTGAGCGTCACCCCCAGGTTCTCGAGGGTCGTGCTCTCGCCGGTCGCCGCGGCAGCCACCTCGTCGCGGTCCCGGATCGTCGCGGTGAGGGTCCGCCGCTCGCCGTCGCGCACGACCACGATCGGGACGCTCCGACCCGGCGGGATCAGGGCGATCGCGTTGCGCAGCCCCTCCCACCCCCGGATCTCGCGTCCGTCGAATGAGGCGACGATGTCGCCGGGGGCGAGCCCCGCCCCGGCCGCCGGGGTCCCCGCCTGGACCGACTCGATCCCGGCGCCGGTGAGGGGGGCGAGCCCCGCGTGCGACGCCTCCTCCGGGGTCAGGTCGCGCCCCGTCACGCCGAGCCACCCGCGCCGGACCTCGCCATGTTCGAGGATCGACTCCAGGACGGCGCGCGCCATGTTGGAGGGGATCGCGAACCCGATCCCCTGGTACCCGCCGGAGCGGGAGGCGATCGCGGAGTTGATCGCGATCACACGCCCGCGCAGGTCGACCAGCGGCCCCCCTGAATTTCCCGGGTTGATCGCCGCGTCGGTCTGCAGGAAGTCCTCGTACTCGGCGACCCCGACGTCCGAGCGTCCCTTCGCGCTGATGATCCCGGCGGTGACCGTCTGGTCGAGCCCGAACGGGTTCCCGATCGCGACCACCCACTGTCCGACCTCAATCGCGTCGGAGTCCCCGAGCTGGGCGGCGGGGAGCCCGTCCGGCGCGCCGCGCAGGCGCAGGACCGCCAGGTCGCTTTTCGGATCGGCGCCCAGGCGCTCCGCCTCGAAGGTCCGGCGGTCGGCGAGCGTCACCTCGATCCGCGTGGCGCCCTGCACGACGTGGTTGTTCGTGAGGATCGTCCCGTTGCCGCGCACGATCACCCCCGAGCCGAGAGCGCGCCTCTCCTGATCGCGCTGCGGGAATCGCCTCTCGAGGAATCTTCGGAACATCTCGTCATGGAAGAAGTCGTCGAAGAACGGGTCCGGCGCCATCCCCTCGCGGACGCGCTGGACCGTCGTGACATGGACCACGCACGGCGAGACGCGCCGCGAGGCGGCCACGAACGCCTTCGAGGATTCTTCGAGCGCCGCCAGGACACGGTCGAGATGCTCCGGCGTCTCCGTCGGAGCTCCCGCAGGCGTCCGGGCGGATTCGTCCGCCAGGAGGCGCAGATTGAGCGCCGAGGATGCCGTCAGTGCCGCGAGGACCAAGGCGAGGATCCAATGCGTCGTTTTCATCGCAATCCCTCCCTCCATAAAACTAGCACCCGGGCTCTCGTTGTTCCACGGGCTGCCTCACTCCTGTCTCCTGTCTCCTCTCTCCTGTCTCCTCCCTCTCCCCAATTCTGTCCCCCCCCTCCCTTTCAATGTCGCGATGCTCGCCCGGGTTTCCAGCGTCGGTCTGCGGGGGGTGGAGGGGGTCCCTCTCCAGGTCGAGGTGGACGTCGCCGGTGGGCTCCCCGGCGTCGTTCTCGTGGGGCTTGCCGACCGCGCGGTCCGCGAGAGCCGCGACCGGGTCCGGTCGGCGCTGCAGAACGCCGGGTACGAGCCGCCGCGCAGGAAGGTGACGGTCAACCTCGCCCCGTCCGACGTCCCGAAGGCGGGGACGGCGTATGACCTCCCGATCGCGATCGGATTCCTGGCGGCGAGCGGTCAGATCGAGGTCCGGTCGGGTCCCGAGGTCGCCTGGGCGGGCGAACTGTCGCTCGACGGGAAGGTCCGTCCCGTGCGCGGGATTCTCCCGATGGCCGTCGCGGCGCGGCGCGGCGGCATCCGGACCCTCGTCGTGCCGGACGGGAACGTCCCGGAGGCGCTCGGGGTCGAGGGGCTCGCGGTGGCGGGGGTCGGGACGCTCGCCGAGGCGGCCGGGGTCGCCGCCGGGGCGACCGCTCCCCGCCGCGCGCCGGACGCGACGCCGCGTCGCCGGGGCGCGCTGTCCATGTCCGACTTCGGGGAGGTGCGCGGCCAGGCCGTGGCGAAGCGCGCCCTGACGATCGCCGCC
>JACQRN010000278.1 GCA_016206515.1 Planctomycetota bacterium
GGCCCGAAGGTGGTGGGGACCTCCATCGACAACGGGTCCAAGGCGGTCTTCTTCGTCACCGACGACGGGAGGATGTACTCGTTCGATCCGTAGACGTCTTCGGACACAGGTCCCACGGTCCGCGGAAATATCGCGGCCCTCGGGACGACATGAAGGATTCGGGGCCGGCCCTCGGGTCGCCGGACACCTCGCGCCGGACACCGGACGAAACATATCGATTTCTTCCCGCGCTCCGAGGAATCGATCGGATTCTTGAAAGAGGCCGACGTCCCCCCCCCGAACTCATGGGTGGATGGACCGGTCCTCCCGTCGCGGGGTCGTTCTCGTTCTGGTCGCGTCGCTGCTGTCGCTGCTGGCGATGATCTGCGTCGTGATGACGCATATGATGGCGTCGGGCCGCGGCATGGCGCGCGCCCGGATCGATGACTCCCGTGCCGGGCTCCTGGCCCGCTCCGGGGTGGAGATGGCCCTGGCGCGCCTCTCGGGGTCGACGGCGTTTCCCTCCGTGCGGACGGCGTCGAACCAGAGGGGCGATTGGCGTTACCGGGACGACCCGGCGGTGCCGGTGGGGCGGGCGCACAACCCGTCGTATGCGGCGGGGGAGCCGTATGAGGACGTGACGGCGGACGGCCGGTACGAGTCGTCCGCCGCGAGCGCGGACGGGTTCACGCCGTCCGTGCACGACCGCGACGGCGACGGGCGCCACACCGGGTTCTCCGGGAGGCTGCGCGGGGCGCTCGCTTCGTACGGGGACACGTTCGCGCTTCGGATCGACGACGAATCCGCGAAGATCAACGTGAACGGCGGTTTCGTCGATAGGGGGAATCGGGATGCGGATCTTGGGGATCCAACGCCGGATCACCGGGACGTGGCGGTGGGCCCCGAGCCCGCGACGGCGGCGGCGACCGGGCGGGGGTGGAACGGGCAGTTGAGACGGATTCTGGACATCCTGGGGATGGTGCGGGAGGACGCGGACGGGGACGGGACGCTCGACGCAGGGGAGGACTGGGACGGGGACGGGGTGCTGGATCCGGCGCCGATCGGGGTCGCGGATCTGGGGAGGATCGTGATCGAGGGGAGGCCGGCGGGGGGGTACACGGATATCCGGGTCGTGGAGGATGTCGTTGCGGCGGCGTCCGGGATCCGGCCGGACCTGACCCCTTACCTGACGGTTTCCAGCTGGGTGGATACGAAGGTCGTCCGGCCCAACGTCCACGAGGTGCAGACGGTGACCGTGTACCAGGACGTGTCGGAGTGGATGCTCGCCCGCCCGCCCCTGCGGGTCGAGGAGGGGGGGCGGCCTCCGGTCAACCTCAACGGCGCGAACCGGGCCGTTCTCCAGTCCGTCCTGACGGGCCTGCGAGGGCTCTGCGGGTACTCGATCGAGTACCCCCGCAACTACACGATCTCCGCCGCGATCGCCTCCGGGGCGGCCGATCGGATCGTCGCGCAGCGGCCCTTCTCGACCTGGCGGCAGTTTTCGGACTTCTGCGACTCGCTCGCGCCGTCGGTGATCAGCGGGATGAACGTCAGCGGGGGGCCGGTTCCTCCGGGCAACGGCGACTACCAAACTCATGGGGCTGGAAACCTCGCCGGGTGCGACATCCTGAAGGCGAACTTCGATCCGAACACGAGGTTGAACAAGACGCTGCCGGACCAGGTGTTGTACCGGTGGGTCGACAAGACGGACCTCCTGGTCTGGTCGACCGAGGGGAGCCTGGGACCGACCGGGACGTTCGGGATCGAGTCGTTGGGACGGGTGAGGGATGTACGCGGCGATCCGGTGGCGGCCTCCACGGTCCGGCGCTGATCGAGTCGTTCACCCAGGTACGGCATACGACGCAGGAGGACTTCGTGGGGGGGCGCTTGCTCTCCGACGCCCCGCGGTGGTTGTCGGGTGCGACGATGGGGCCGCCGACGCACGGCGCAACGCAGGGATGGGGAGGGGCGGGGGCGGGGCTGGCGGTGGTGACGTACCCCTGTCCGGTGCCGGCGCTTCCCGCCCGCGCCGCGGATTTCGACGGGGCGGTCGCCCTGGCGACGATCCAGGAATACGACTCGAACCCGGCCAACGGGACCCTTCTATTCCTCCAGCATTTCGACGACTCCTGGGACGCGGATGTCGGGAACCCGGTCGCCCTGAAGACGTCCGCGGCCTCCGTGAATCTGCAGGGCGACGTAACCCAGAGCGTATGGCCCGACGCGGGCCAGGAACCCGGTACGTTCTATCCCGACGGGTGCCACACGCAGAGATCCCGCTCGCCAGGGTACGCCAGCGTGGGGAATATGCCGGAGAACGGTCGCCACGGGGTCGTGACGCTCTGGACGAAGCGGCGCACGGACTCGGGCTATTGCCCCGCGTACTCACATTCACGTGTTGTCCCCCTTCCCGGGGGGGGCAGCGAGACCATCTTCGTGGGGCTCGGGGTCCAGTCGCGCAAGGACGGTGGGATCGTCGTGGAAACTGCCGCGGGGCCCGACTGGGGCATCCCCGGCGTCAGTGCGTACGAGCGGCAGTACCGGTGGTGGAATATGCCCGTCTCCAGCCGCCCCGGTTTCCGTTGGGTCCTGGCGCTCGGCCTGTGGGACACGGACGAGGAGACGATCGGCCTGGACGCCTACTCTCGGTTCCTGGCGTTTGGCGGCGAGGGAACGGAGGATCCGACTTGGGGGGTATACGACGACAAGTTCGCCGCCACCATCGGAGACGATGTCGTCGACGACGCCACGGTGATGACGATCGGCAGTGCGTTACCGCCCGCGTACAAGCCGGTGAAGGGGCTCGTGGTCGACGAGGTCGCCCTCTGCGACTTCTACGACGACGCGGTGGCGGCGCGGACCTCGGCCCAGAACTGGGCCGCCGCGCGCTTTGCCGACGGGCGGTACTACAAGGGGGACGACGGGGAGTTCCTCTCCGCGCCGGTCGAGCCGGACGCGGGGGCTCCCGTTCGTATCCGGCACGTGCGCTGGACCGCGATCCTGCCCCGGGACGAACGGCTGGAGTTCCCGTCGAGCCTCACCCCGGGCGACAGCTTTCCACGGCCCCGCGATGATCGCCTGGCGAACTTCGCCGTCGATCTCGAATTGCTCGATTCCGCCGGCGATCTTCTGTCGCCGCGGGTCCGCCCCGCGCAGGGGGAGGATGTCGATCTTCGCCTCCCTTCCTTGCGCTACCTCGTCGGCTTCCGCCCGAACCTTGCGGCTCCCGCGGACAACCCGGTCCTGGAGACGGCATTCCTGGACGACGTGACCTTCGTGGTCCAGAGGTTCGGCCCGCCGCGGATCCTGGGATGGAGGGGGGACCCATAGTAGAGTGCACGGTGGTGTCTCGGCGGGCATTCTGCGCCCTTGCGGCGGTGGGGGTGGTCTGGCTGGCGGCCCTGCGGGTCCCGCGGGGGGATCGGCCCGGCGGTGCCGGTGGGCCCTATGAGGTAGTGGATCGCCGGACCGAGAACGCGAAGCACTAC
>JACQRN010000279.1 GCA_016206515.1 Planctomycetota bacterium
CGGGTCCTTGATGTCGCAGGTCTTGCAATGCACGCAGTTGGACGGGTTGAGCTGGAGGCGCGCCCCGCCCGACTCCGGCTCCATCTCGTAGACGTTCGCGGGGCAGAACCGGACGCACGGGTTGCCGAATTCCGCGGCGCAGCGCGAGCGGCACAGGTCCCAGTCCGCGACGAGGAGGTGGGCGGGCTGGTCCTCCTCGTGACGCGTCCCGGAACGGAAGACGGAGTCGACCTTCGAGAAGGTGCGGCGTCCGTCCGCGTGCGGAGGCGACGGCCCCCGGGCCCCCTCGCCGTGGAAGGCGGATGCCGTCATGAGCGCGTCCGGGTCCGCCTCGAAGGCGGGCGATCCGAAGGGATCCGCGCCGCCGAGGAGGCGCTGGATCTCGGAACGGACCGCCCCGGACCAGAAGCCCCCCTCGAAAGCGCCATGGAAGTTCCGGGTGCGATACAGCTCGCGGCCCGCCCAGGACCGCTGGAAGGCGCGCGGATACGCTTCGAGCGCGTTGGCGGAGACGTCGCCGCTTTCGAGGCAAGGGAGGATCGCCTCGGCGGCGAGCATCCCGGACTTCATCGCCAGATGGATCCCCTTCAACCGCTGGCCGTTGACCATCTGCGCCGCGTCCCCGACCAGGCAGCAGCCGTCCGAGACGAGGCGCGGGATCGTGTGCCAGCCCCCCTCGGGAACCGCCTTCGCGCCGTACTCGACGATCTCGCCGCCTTCGAGAAGGGCGGCGACCCACGGGTGGGTCTTGAACCTCTGGAAGTCCGCGTGGGGGTTCAGGAACGGGTCCCGGTAGTTGAGCCAGACGACGTAGCCGATCGACAGGTGCGTCGGGGAGAGGCCGTACAGCCAGCCGCCGGCGATCCCTGCGCGCGAGGAGAGGTCGGACGGGTACCCCAGGGTGTGGACGACGCGCCCCGCGCCGAAAGCCCCCTCCGGGATACGCCAGACCTCCTTGACGCCGGTGGCATACGCCTCGGGGGATCGTCCCTCGTCGAGTCGCAGACGCCGGACGTGCTGCTTCGTGAGCGATCCGCGCGGCCCCTCCCCGAGGACGGTGACCTTCGAGCGGATGTCGATCCCCGGCTCGTGGTTCGGCTTCGGGTTCCCGTGCTTGTCGATCCCCTTGTCTCCGGTCCGGACGCCAAGGACGCGCTCCGCGTCGTACAACAGGTCCGTGCCGGAGAATCCGGAGAAGATCTGGACCCCCAGCGCCTCCGCCTGCTGGGCGAGCCACGGCGTGAGCTGCGAGAGCGATACCACGTAGTTGCCGTGGTTGCGGAAGGCGGGGGGGGTGACCGGGAACGGGACCGCCTGACGCGGCGTCAGGAGCATGACGCGGTCCTCGGTGACCCGCTCGCCCAGCGGCGCCCCCCGGGCCTCGAAATCCGGGATCAGCTCGCGCAGGGCACGGGGGTCCATCACGCCCCCGCTGAACGACAGGAGGCCGACCGCGGATCCTTTCTCGAGGACCGCGATCGAGGGTTCGGTCCGTCCCGCGCCGCGGTCGCGCGCGAGGCGGGCGAGGTGGTACGCCCCCGCGAGGGAGGCCGGCCCGGCGCCCACGAACAGCACGTCGACCTCGAGCGTTTCCCGGTCCGGCACGGACGCATTGTAGTGCGCTTGTGGGGGCGCTCGATGGGAAGTACCTTCCGCCGCATGGGACCGCGCACCGTCGGGGTGGGCCTGCTCGGATGCGGGACGGTGGGGGGGACCCTCGCGAGGACCCTCCAGTCGGACCACGAGCGGTTGCTTCGGGAGACCGGCCTCGATTTCTCCCTGCGGCGGGTCGTCGTCCGCGATGCCGACAAGTCGCGGGAGGGGGTCCCGAGCACCCTGCTTTCGACGCGTTGGGAGGATCTTCTCTCGCCCGAGATCCAGGTGGTGGTCGAGGTCGCGGGGGGCGCGGGGCCGACCTTCGAGATCCTGAAACGGCTGATCGTCGGCGGGAAGCACATCGTCACCGCCAACAAGGTGGTCGTCAGCGAACATGGGGACGAGCTGCTCGACCTCGCCCGGAGGCACCGCCGGTGGGTGGGATTCGAGGCCTCCGTCGGGGCGGGCGTCCCGGTCCTGCACCTGGTACGGGAAGCACTCGCCGGCACGCCGGTCTCCCGCGTCGTCGGGATCCTCAACGGGACGACGAACTACATCCTGACCCGGATGGAGGAGTGTTCGGAGACGCAGGAGGCCGCGCTCCGCTCGGCGCAGCGCGCGGGGTTCGCGGAGGCGGACCCCTCGATGGACCTCGACGGAGTCGACGCCGCGCAGAAGGCCGCGATCCTGGCGACCCTCCTGACACGTCAGGTCGTGCATGGGCGCGACGTGCCGACGGAGGGGATCCGGCAGGTGACGGCCTCCGACATCGCCTCGGCGCGGAGGTTCCAATGCTCGCTCCGCCTGCTCGCGCTGATCACGTGCGAGGCTTCCGACCTGGAGGTCCGCGTGCACCCGTGCCTGGTCCCCTCCCGGCATCCCCTCGCCTCGGTCCGGGACCAGCAGAACGCGGTCTGGGTCGAGTCCCCGTTGAGCGGGCCGCTCCTGCTGTCGGGGCTCGGGGCGGGCGGCGGGCCGACAACGAGCGCCCTCCTGGCGGATCTCGTCGACATCGGGTGGCACCTCGGCGTGTTCGAGGACGCCGCCCCGCCGTGGGAGTCGGTGGGGCGCCTGCGCCTGCGGCCCTCGGGAGAGTCGGTGCGGAGGAACTATCTTCGGTTCGCCGTCGCGGACCAGGCCGGCGTGATCGGGGAGGTGACGACGATCCTCGGGTCCCACGGCATCTCCATCGAGTCCGTGCATGCGGGGGTGGAGGACGGCTCGTCGGGAGAGGGGACGCTGGAGATCCTCACCGACGATTCGCGCGAGAGGGATATGGCGGATGCGGTCAAGGCTTGCGAGGCGCTCGCGCAGGTGTTGGGGCCGTGCAGGAGGATCCGGTGTTTGTAGGAGGCGAGCGTTCGTCATGAGTCGTGCCCGGCGGCAGACCTGCCGCCGGACGGATGAAGGGAGGGGATGCGGGGCCGACCCGCTTCATCCTCTTGAGGAGCGGCAGGTCCTTCGGATCGAGCCGGGTCATGGCATCATAGGCGGCCCCGTCGACCTGCGCGCCCGTCCAATCCGCCCCGGGGAACTTCGCGAAACGCAGGTTCGCCCCACGCAGGTCCGCCTCCCGGAGGTCGGCCTCATTGAAGAAGGCGGCGTGGAGGTCCGTGCCGCGAAGCACGGCCTGGCGGAAGTCCGTTTTGAGGCATTGCGCCCGTTTGAGCCGCGCGCCCGTCAGGTCGGCCCCTGCCAGGTCGCAGCGGGACAGGTTCGCGCCCGACAGGTCGGTCCCGGAGAGGTCCGCGCCTGCGAGCACCGCGCCAGACAGATCGATCCCCGCGAGGTTCTCGCCGCGCAGGGGCGGTCCGGCCGCGGCCCGTCGCAGCGCCTCGTCCCGGTCCATGGATGAATCGTAGCCGCTGGCGATTACAATGTCCCGATGCCGGGTCTGCTCGAGGGGCGCAAGATTCTGGTCCTGGGGGTCGCGAACAAGCGTTCGATCGCGTGGGCGTCCGCGCAGGCGGCCGCGCGCGAGGGGGCGAGATTGATCCTGACCTACCAGGAGAGGGTGAAGGAGGGCGTGGAGGAACTGGCCTCCAGCATTCCCGGCGCGCGCGCCCTTCCGTGCGAGGTCACGCAGGATGCCTCGGTCGAGACCCTTTTTCGCGACGTCGGCAAGTCGTGGGGGTGCCTGGACGGCCTGATCCACAGCATCGCCTTCGCGCCTGCGGCCGATCTGGAGAGGGCGTTCGTGGAAACGTCGCGCGAGGGGTGCCAGGTCGCCGTCGATGTAAGCGCGTACTCGCTGCCGCTCCTGGCGCGCTTCGCCCGGCCCCTCCTGGAGGGATCCGGCGGCGCCTCCATCGTCGCCTACACGTACCTCGGGTCCGAGCGGGTCGTCCCCGGGTACAACGTCATGGGGATCGCCAAGGCCGCCCTCGAGGCGTCCGTGCGCTACCTCGCCTACGACCTGGGGGTCGCGAAGGTGCGCGTGAACGGGATCTCGGCGGGGCCCGTCAACACGCTCTCGGCGCGCGGCGTGTCGGGGTTCACGAAGATCCTCGATGTCGTGAAGGATCGCGCGCCGCTGCGGCGGAACATCGAGGCGTCCGAGGTCGCCGACGCGACGGTCTTCCTGCTGTCGCCGATGTCGCGGGGGATCACCGGGGAGATCCTGCATGTCGATGCCGGATACCACTGCATGGGACTGTAGGGCGGTTCCGGGGCGCCCCCTGCGGTCGGACGACGAGATCCTGGCCCGGCTGCTCGGACGCTACCTGGCAGGGTTCGGCCCGGGCGCGGGCGGGCTGCGTTCGGCCGTCGGCCGGCTGGCCGCTCGCGGCTGCCCCGCCGCGACGGACCTCCGCGACCGGCTCGAATGGAGCGGGACCTCCGGGTATCCGGAGATCGCGCGCGCCTGGCGGCGCCTATCGCGGGGGGCCCCGGCCTCCGCGCGCGGGGAGGAGGAGATCGTCGCCCTCGCCCGGCTGGCGCGCGGGGTGGCCGCGGTGCTCGGGGGGCGGCTGGCGCCGGAGGCGGCCCGGATGCGGGTCGCTGCGGCGCTGGCGGTCCGGGACGTCCCGGCCGGTGCGCGGCGCATCGCGTCGCTCCTCGACCAGGGGGGCGGGACCAACGAGTGGAGCGTCCCGGAATCCCCCTGGCGCGACGCGGCCTTCCGCGGGGAGGTCGCGGCGGCGCTGCGCGAGCTGCGGACGCTCTGGTCCGCGGCGGGGGGACGGTCGTGAAGCTGTCGATCGTGATGCCGGTGTACAACGAGTCCCGGACCCTCGAGGAGATCCTGCGCCGTGTGCGCGCGGCCCCGCACGAGAAGGAGATCATCGCGGTCGACGACGCGTCGACCGACGGGTCGTGGGACCGCCTACAGGCGCTCGCCGGACCGGACCTTGTCCTCCTGCGCCATGAGGTCAACCGCGGCAAGGGGGCGGCGCTGCGCACGGGGTTCGCCCGCGTCACGGGGGATGTCGTGATCGTGCAGGACGCCGACCTGGAGTACGATCCGAAGGACTACCCGGCGCTCCTGGAGCCGATCCTGGACGGGCGGGCGGACGTCGTCTTCGGCTCGCGCTTCATCGGCGGCGGGGCGCACCGGGTTCACCTGTTCTGGCATTCGGTGCTCAATCGGATGCTCACCACCTATTCGAACATGCTGACGAACCTGAACCTGACCGACATGGAGGTGGGGTCGAAGGCGTTCAAGGCGGAGGTCGTCCGCGCGATCCGCTTGAAGTCGAGCCGGTTCGGGTTCGAGCCGGAGGTGACCGCTAGGGTCGCTCGCGGCAAATACCGCGTCTACGAGGTCCCGGTCTCGTACAGCGGCCGCAACCATGAGGAGGGGAAGAAGATCACTTGGCGCGACGGGATCGCGGCTCTGTTCTGGATCACGTGGTACCGGTTCTTTTGAGGTAGGCTGGGCGCGTGGTCAAGGTCGTGATCCTGGGGGTGCCCATGGATCTCGGCGGGAACCGCCGGGGTGTCGACATGGGGCCGTATGCGGTCCGCGCCAGCGGCCTGTACGGGATGCTCAAGGACCTCGGGCACTCGGTCACGGACGGCGGGAACATCCCCGTTCCCGTGCCGGAGGAGATCGGGGTCGGCGC
>JACQRN010000268.1 GCA_016206515.1 Planctomycetota bacterium
GCGCGCGGTCGAGCAGGGTGAGGACGTTCGTCGCGCACAGCTCGTACTGCAGCGAGAGGCAGACGAGGTCGAACTCGCGCACGGGGGTGAACGTCTCGAGCGTCCCGAGGGGGAGGTTCTCCTTCTTCAAGAGCGCCTCCATGTCCTGCCACGGGCAGAAGACCCGCTCGGCGGCGACGTCGGTGCGGCGGTTCAGCAGGTGGTAGAAGATCTGCATCCCCAGGTGCGACATCCCGATCGTGTAGGCGTCCGGGAACGCGAGCGCGACCGTCGCCGCCACGGTCGCGTGGTCCTTGGTGATCGAGTTGTGCTCCCGGCCGATGTACTGCCCCGGCCCCTGGACGAAGGGGAGGATCTTTTCCCGGTACGAGCGCCGCATCGCCTCGCTCACGGGGGGATTGTAGTCGGCCGGACCAGGCCGTGGCTCTGGAGGAACCGTTCCGCGGCCTGAAGGGCCTGCGTCAGGGGGAGCGCGAGGATCCGCCCGCCGGGGAGCGCCTGGACGGTCGCGTCGCGGTACCCCTTCTTGAGGAACCTCGCGTCGAGGAGGAAGACGACGCCGCGGTCGGCGTGGCTGCGCAGGAGGCGCCCAGCCCCCTGCCGCAGGAGCAGGAGCGCCCGCGGGAGGGTGTAGTCGACGAATTCGTCGCGTCCCGCGTCCCGCTCGGCCCGCCGCCGCGCCTGGACGACCGGGTCGTGCGGGAACTCGAACGGGATCCGCTCCAGCACCACCGCCGACAGGGCGGCGCCGGGGATGTCCACCCCCTCCCAGAAGGAGCGCGCTCCGATGAGGACCGTGCGGCGATCCTCGCGCATGCGCGCGATCAGGTTCGCGCGGCCGCCGTCGTTCTGGGTCAGCACGGTGATGAGGTCTCCCTCCAGGCGCCGACGCAGCCGGTCGGCCACGCGCTCGATCCGCGCGCGCGCCGCCACCAGGATCATCGTCCTCCCACCCAGGATGCGTGCGATCCCTGCGGCGACGTCAGAGGTGTGCTCCGCGAACGCCTCCGCATCCTCGGGGGACGGCGCATCCGTGGCCACGAGGGTCAGGGATGTTTCCGCGGGCCGGTACGGGCTCGGGAAGGCGCGCGTCGGCAACCGGCGCTCCGGCGGCAGTCGGTCGAAACCGATCCGGCGCGCGACGTAGTCGGGATCGGACGGAAGCGTCAGGGTCGCCGAGGTCACGATCGCCGGGCACCTCGCGAGCACGCGCTGGTGGATGAGCCCCGCGACGGACACGGGCACCGCCCGGAGCGCCCCATACGCTCCGCGCGAGGCGGCGAGGTAGCACGCCTCCTCGACCGGGGAGGTCCCCCTGGCAGGGGTCAGGATCCCCTCGAGGATGCGGCGCATCTCCGAGACCTCCCGCAGGAGCCCCGCGAGACGGGATCCGACCGCGCCGCTCCCCGGGTTCCGCCCTTCCCCTTCGAGGGTGTCCAGAAGCTGTCCCAGGTCCGATTCCAGTCCGGACAGAAGATCCCCCAGCGGGGATACCGCGCGACCCAGCCGCTCCCAGGATGGCGAGGCGCGCCGCGCCGGATCGATCGAGGCTTCCAGGAGCGCACGGGGGCCGAGCTCGTCCGCATTCGGGTTCCATTCCCGCACGTACGCCGCGACCGCCTCCGCGAACGGGGGGGTGAAATCCGAAAGCGCCTGCGCCGCGGCCCGGACGGATTGCACGGCACGGGCAACCTCCTCCGACGCCCCGCGTCCTCCGCCAGCCCGTATCGCGGCTCCCGCCAGCCCCTCCTTGCCCGTTCGCCCGATCAACCGCACGGCGGTGTCGCGGATCGCCGCCGACGTGATCTCGCTCGTCAGGGCGTTCGTTGCGGCGTCCTCGAGCGTGTGCCCCTCGTCGAAGACGACGGCATCCCAGGAGGGGTACGAGTCGGGCCAGCAAAGCGTCAGCGTATGGTTCGAGACGAGGATGTCCGCGGTGGCCGCCATCCGGAGCGCCTGGGTGAGGAAGCATCTGGGATCCTTGCAGCGGCCCGGGATGCACGGCCCCTCGCCGGCCACGACGTCGGGGAGCAGGCGTTCCACCCCCGGACGCCGGTGCTTCACCGCGCGGGCGATCCGTTCCGTCTCCCCGTCCTGGGTGTGGCGGGCGAAGAGGGCCAGGTATGCCAGGGCGTCCCTGTCCTCGATCGGGCTCAAGAGCCCCAGGTTCTCGATCTGCGCGCGGATCGCGGCGGGGCAGACGTAGTTCCGTCGTCCCTTGAGAACCGCCCATCGGAAGCCGAGTCCCGACGCGGCGGCCAGGAGCGGAAGGTCCTGCCTGCACAACTGGTCCTGGAGCACGAGTTTGTCCGTGGAGACGAGCACGCGCCGCCTCTCGCGGAGCGCCCATGCGACCGCGGGCGCCAGGTACCCCAGCCCCTTCCCGATTCCCGTCGGCCCCTCGATCATCAGGGAGCGCGCCTCTCTCATCCCCTTTTCGACCTCCCGCGCGTACTCGACCTGCCCGGGGCGCGGCTCGTAGCGCCCCTTCAGGCGGCGGGCAAGGAGTCCATCGCCGGCGAACATCTGATCGAGGAAGGCGTCCGGGGGTTGCCGATCCCCCGTTCCGCCGGGCTCGATTGCGCCTGCCGGCATAGGTTCGGCGGCACCCTCGAGGCGCGCGCGGATCCACGCGAGCCAGGGCCACTCGGTCCCCGCATAGATCGCCTCCAGGGTCCGGAGGTCATCGGCCAGGCCCCTGCCGCGGGCGCGTTGCAGAAGCCTGTCGAGGACTGCCACCGAGGCCTCGCAATCGGCCATCGCCCGGTGCCCCCCGGCGGGAACTCCCAGGGAGAGCGCCAGTCCGGGGAGGTTGAACTCCTGGGCGTCGGGGAACAGGAGTTGCGCCACCTCGATCGCGTCCAGGATCTCGACCTTCTCGCCCAGTTCCCTGGAGAGGAGGCCCGCGTCGAACTGGGCATTCCAGGCCAGGAGTCTGCGACCGCCCGCACGGCGGAGCGCCTCGCGCGCGGCATCGCCCGGCGGAGGCGTCCCCGCGACATCCGCATCCCGGATCCCCGTGAGGGCCGACACGCCCGGGGGGATCGGAATGCCCGGGTCCGCCAGCGAGGACCAGCGCTCCTCGATCCGATCGCCGTGGCGAGCCACACGGACGATCGTGACCGCGACCTCGATCAGCCGCGCCTCCGGGGCCAGACCGGTCGCCTCGCAATCCACAAAGGCGTACTCCTGCGGCCATGGGTCCGCCATCCGGCGCAGTCTCTCCCTTCGAGGCAGGGGCGTCCAGCCGCAGCGGATCCCCTTCGGGAAGGCCGCTTGGCCTGCCGATAGACGGGGTGTGGATCTGAAGCGGGACGTCGACGAGTTCCTGCGCGCCCTCGAGGGGGCGCGCGGAGTCTCGCCCCACACGTTGCGGGCGTACCGGCACGACCTGGGGGAGGTCGCGCGGGATCTGGGGCGCGCCGGCGTCGCGCGGTGGGAGGATGTGCGGACCGCCGACCTGCGGGACCACCTCCTGCGCTGGCAGGAGGGCAAGCCCTCGCCGGCGACGGTCGCGCGGCGGCTGGCATCCGTCCGCTCGCTCTACCGGCACCTCGCCCTTCAGAGGGGGTTCGAGGGGAACCCTGGCGCAGGTCTGCGCGTCCCGCGCCGCCCCCGCCGCCTGCCGTCGTGCCTGACGGTCGACGAGATCCGGCGGCTCCTGGACGCCGTGCCCGCGCCGACGGACTGGCGCGAGGCGCGCGACCGCGCGCTTCTCGAGACGGTCTACAGCGGGGGGCTGCGCGCCTCGGAGGCGGTCGGGCTCGACCTCGCCGACGTCGACCTGATCGGCGGCTCCGCGCGCGTGCGGGGGAAGGGGCGCAAGGAGCGGGTATCGCCGTTGGGCCCCCCGGCCTTGCGCGCGCTACAGGCGTACCTGGACCGGAGGCGCCGGGACCGGCATGGCCGGGACCGGCATGGCCGGGACTGGCATGGCCGGGACGCGCCGCGCCGGGTGTCGCGGGCCGTCTTCGTCAACCGCGCCGGGACGCGCCTGACGACGCGGTCCCTCCAGAGGATCGTGCGCTCCTGGGTGATCCGCGCCGGGCTCGCGGGGCGCGTCTCCCCGCACACCCTGCGCCACGCCTTCGCGACGCACCTGTTGGAGAACGGCGCCGACCTGCGCGTCGTGCAGGAGCTCCTCGGCCATGCCTCCCTGTCGACCACGCAGATCTATACGCACCTGACCACGCGGCGGATGCGCGAGGTGTATCGTGCCGCGCACCCCCGGGCGTAGGGCCAAGTCCTGGAGCCGCCTGTCGTCCCGAGGGCCGCGCGGTTGCCGCGGCCAGAGGGACCTGTGTTCGCCGCACCGCCGCAGAACATGGATCCCTCGTCGCCGGGCCGTGGATCGAGGGCTCCTCGGGATGACACGGAGCGAATGCTCCGAGACCGGATCCGGGAACCTACTATCGCCCGCGCGCCAGCGCCGCCTGCGCCTGGTCGAGGAGCGCGGTGACGCTCCGCTCCAGGTCGGCGAAGGTGTCCGCCAGCGCGCTGTCCTCCGCTCCCGCGGCGAGCGCCTCGAACGCCTGGGCGACGGGCGCGGCTTTCGCGCGGGCGTCCTCGGGCACTTGCGCCTGGTCGAGCAGGGCGAGCGCCGTCTGGAAATCCTGGTTCCACGCGGCGACCGCGCGGCGCGCCTCGATCGTCGGGGTGCCTCCTCCGCCTCCACGAAGCATCTTCAGCGCCTCCCGGGCCTTCAGCATTCCGTTGAACGCCACCTGCGAGGCGATCGTCCTGCGCACGGTCTCGATGCCCTCGGCCGGCGGGTCGCCGAGCCAGTTCGGGTGCGCCACCAGGATCTCGTCCGGTACGCCGGACAGCTCGGACAGGTGGTGGCGCCGCCAGTAGTCGAGCCGTTCGATAAGGCCGCACAGGGCTTGCCCGCTGCGCGCGTAGAGCGCCCCCATGCTCTCGTCCGTCTGGAGCGGGGCGCACTCCCCCTGGAGCGCGGCCACCTTCTCCGACCAGGCCGCCTGCCATGTCTCGAAATGCCGCGTGCGCTCCCCCCCGCCGAGGGTATCGCACATCGCGCGCTCTCCCGCCAGCTCCTCCCCAAGCCCGCCCGCCTTCGCGCAGTCGGCCAGGATCGCCCGCAGGTCGGGGGCCAGGGCGGCCTGGAACCCAACCTCCATCGATGTGTCCCCGGGCGCGAACCCGTCGGCCGGGAGCGCCGAGGCGACCGCCGGGTACTGCCGCGCAGGGTCGATCTTCGCTTCGATCCGGTACTGCCCCCAGGGAAGTCCCCCGGCGAATGTCTCGAACGTCGTCGTGAAGGCGCCCCCCTCGACCCGGGCCCGCCGCAGCTGCATCAGGCGCTGCGCCTCGCCGATCTCCGTGGGGTAGGCGCGGGTGATCGTGATCGTGACCGTGGTCTGGTCCGGCGCGCGTACCTGGCCGTCCACCCGCACGGTCACCCCGCCCTCCACCGTCCCGGTGGCGCTGCGGATCTGGATGGGGGAGGGGTCCGCGAAGGCGGACAGGGACACCGCGGTCAGTCCAGCGACCCACGACATCGTCCACTTGTGCGTTCGGTTCATGGCGGCATTCTACGCGCTGTGGGCGGGGGGGGCCCCGGCCTCGGCATGGAAATCTTCGCCCGCTCCCGTGCGGGGGCAGTCAGCGTCCCAGCGCCGCCAGGACTCGTGGGTCCTGCAGGATGGATTCGACAAGTATTTGCATGTCCGGCGACAGGCTGTGTTTCTGTTCGAGTGCGGCTCTGGCGTCCTCGCCCGCCTCGCGGAACATTCCCGTCGCGTGATAGGCGCCCGCCCGGGCGACATAGGTGTCTCCTTGATCCTCGCTCGTCTGCATCGCGATCGTGAAGGCCGGGATCGCGTCGGACCAGCGTTCCGTGTCGCAGAGGGACATCCCGAGCGCATACCAGGCGTTGAAGTTGCGCGGGTCGATCTCCACGGCGCGTCGCATGTATCGCTCCGACTCCTGCGGGTTCTGCAATACCCGGCAGTACAACCCGAGGAACGTCCAAGCCTCGGCCAGTTGGGGGTCGCACTCGACCGCACGGCGCATCGACGGGACAATGAGATCCCCCTCTTGGTAGGCCAATGCGACCATTCCGCGGGCGTAATGGGCCAGCCCGTAGTTCGGCGAGGATTCCATGACCCGCGCAAGGTCCTGCTGGATTGCCCGGCGCTCCTCCGGCGTGATCGGACGAACCCCGACAAGGAAAAGGCGACCCACGATCCGCCGCACACGCGCCTCGGAGAGATCCGGGTCCAGCGAGAGCGCCCTCTCATAGTCCTCGAACGCGAGCCGATGCTGCTCTCGTCCCTCCGTCGAATCTCCGTCGTAGAAGCGGAGGAGGGACACGCATCGTCCGTGTCCCAGGTGCGCTTCCGCGAGGTCGGGAGAGGCGCGAGCGGCCGCGGCATACGCTTCGATCGCTTCCTCGTATTTCCGCTGGTCCTCGAAGATCGCCCCCAGGGAGAGGCAGACGCCGGCCTCGTCCCCATAGGTCTCCCGGTGGAGCCGCAGGATCTCCTCTGCGTGTTTCTCGTTCCGCGATGTCGGCCAGCGGCGCGCCAACTCCTCGGGGGATCGCCGTCGGATCTCCGCGTGCAGGTTGCGGCGCCCGATGGCGTGCTCCACGCCGGCGAGTGCGACCACGCCGTCGGCGAACCAGGGGGCCCACCGCACCGCGCGCTCAAGGCTCGTCTTCGCGGTGAGCGGCTCCCCGCGCGCCAGGGCGCGGTTCGCCGCCGCGATGAAGGAGGTCGCGTTGGCCCACTCCCGTCTCTGGGCGGGGGTCATGGATTCGAGGGGGATGTCCCCATGGGTCCCATCCGAGCCGATCGGCCGCGGCACGGGCGCCAAGGCTGCGGGGCGCGCCGTCGCCGGGGGCGGCGGCGCCGGGACTGCGGGGACGGGTGTCGCCGGTGTCACGGACGGCGCGGTCGGCCGTGGTGCCGGGTCGGAGGGCGCATGGACCCGCCGACGCTTGATGCACGAGTACTTCAGGGAGTTGACCTGCAGGAGCGCGTCCTCGTAGGCCAGATCCCCCGGCGCCATCTCGAGAAGCCTGCGGTAGGCACGCGCGGCCAGGGTGAGCCGCTCCAGGGCATTGGCGTTCGCCTCGTCGTAGTCCGCGGTCTGGAGGCTCGCCTCCCAGTGGACGAGCCCTTCCTCGAAGACCCTTTGCGCAAGGGCGTCCAGCGCCTCCCGATCCGTCGGCAGATCCGTGCCCGCTTGCGGAACGTCGAGTTCCTGTGCCCGCGCCGAGGTCACGCAGAGGAGAAGCATCCCGGCAAGAACCGTCTCCAGACGTCGCCGACGCAGCGTCCTCATCGCCCCATGGTAACGATTCGGGCGCGCCGGTTCATATCCGTGCCGGGCGCAAGGCGCTTCCGGTCCCCCGTCGGGCGTCGTACACTCGGCGCTCCCATGCGGCGCATCGCGTTCCTGACGGCTGTCGCGCTCGCCGTCCCGTCCGTCGCGCTCCCGGTCCCCCCGCGGTACCGGGGGAAGTACGCCGGGACGCGCGAGGGGGCGGCGATCGAGCGCGCCGTGGACCGCTCGCCGGACGAGGTCGCCGATCTCTACCGAGAGCGGCTCGGGGTGGACGCCCGTCCGGTCCTCGCGTCGATGGGGCTGTTCCTGCAGGACGCCTCGTCGCTCCCGCCCGGGGAGCGGGGCGAGGCGAAGCCCCTGGATCTCCTGGAGGGGGTCGTCCGGGTCCGTTCGGAGTTCTTCGCCCGGAACGAGGCGTCGCTCCCGTGCGCGCTCGCGGAGTTCATCGTGCAGGAGGCGATGGTCGGCGCCGATGTGCGGCGCTGGAGGTCCCTCCCCGAGTGGTTCCGCGAGGGGGCGCGGCTGTACGTCTCCGGTTCCGGAGAAGACCTGCTGCGCGACGTCCTGGCGCGGAAGACCCTGGCGGAGCTCGTGGACGCAATCGACGGCCTGCAGGGGAAGCACGAGGACGAGGATCTCCCCGAGTCGTACCTCGCGTTCGTCGCGATCGCGGACCGGCTCGGCGAGCGCGGCATGGCGGACTGGATCTCCCGCGTGCGCGCGGGGGAGTCCCCCGAGGATGTCCTTGCGGCGCTTTGGGGCGCGGGGTGGGGGCCCGTCCTCGATGCGCTGCGCGCCTCCGCCCAGGAGGCGCTGCGCGACCGCGCCGGGGAGGGGCGTCCCGGGTTCGAGGCGCTCTACGCCGAATACAAGGACGGGGACGAGCAGGCCCGGATGCGGCTCATCCCCCGCTGGCAGGCGCTCCTGCGGTCGAACGAGGAGGCCGTCTGGGCCGACCGCGGCTGGTACTACCTGGCGCGGTGCTACGACGCGGCAAGCCGCCACGACCTGGCCGCCGAGGCGTTCGGCCGGGTCCTGCGCGCCGACGCGCGGCCGTCGCGCGCCGACGACGCGACGTTCTACCTGGCGAAGTCCTGGCACCGCGCGCGCCGCGCCGACGAGGCCCGCGCGGCGTACGGGCGGTACCTGCGCGACTGGTTCGACGGGTCGCACCGGAAGGAGGCGTACGCGCTTCTCGTCGATCTCGAGGCCGGCGCGCGCCGGAAGCCCGAGGCGCGCAGGTGGCTGGAGGCGTTCGCCGCGGAATACCCGGACGCCCGGGAGTTGCGGGGGGCGAGGGAGCAGGTCGAGGAGATTCGGTAGGCCCCCGCCCAGAGACCTCTCCTGTGTAACGTCTTGGTAAAACCGACTCGCCCCCACTTGTGGGGTCTCGATGCGCGTGCACAATCGCTTTGTGTCGAGCGAGGCTTGGGTATTCGGAGGAGGGGCGTGAGATGGCAAATCGGCCGGGTGTGGAGCGGGGGTGGGCATTCGTGGTGGCGGTGCTTGCGGTGTTCGGTCCATCGTCCATGCGGGCGGAGGAGTCCGGGGCGCGCCGTGAGCCGCCGAGCCTCCGTTACGGGGCGCGCCGGGAGAGCCGCCTGTGGATCGAAGCCCCGGGGGGCGTTTCCCACGGCGTCGACGAGGGGATCGAGTGGGAGGGGATTCGCGTCTACCTCGCGATGATGGGAGAACTTCTCGCCGTGGACGCCGGGACGGGCCGTTGCCTCTGGAGCCGGGACGTCGGCTCGTTCTGGACCGGGATCCGGATTGTCGAGGTGACGGGGGCCGACGGCGCCCCGCGCTGGGCGGTCGAGCTGGCCCCCAACCCCGGGAGGGGGGGGGCCGATCTGCGGCAGGTCCACGACCTCCGGGACGGAACCGTCATCCCGCCTTCGGACGGGACCATCCCCTCTGGGGAGGCTCTGGAGCCGCGCTCCTGGCAGGGGTCGGAGTCCAACGTGGCCGAGCCGGTGCGCGAGCTCGTGACGTCCGCCGAGGCCTGGGCAATCCTTCGACACCGTCTGTTCGATGGGGTCGCGGACGCGTCGGCTCCCGCTGTTGCGGACGTGGATTTCGCGAAGGAGGTCGTCCTGATCGTCTCCGACGGGGACCGTACGAACTGCGCGGGAATCGGCGTGTCGGTGGCGTGGGAGGAGGAGGGCCGGATCTTACTGCGTGTCGCCCACGCTACCTTCCAGACATGGGGGGAGGTGAACGGCGGCGCGCAGAGCCTTCGTCCCTACGGGATCTTCGTCCTGCCCCGGCGCGCCGGGAAGGTGTACGTCGTCGAGGTGAACGTCCAGTCTTACCTGAATTCCCCGCCGATCTGGCGTGAGGTCTGCCGACTCGGACCC
>JACQRN010000272.1 GCA_016206515.1 Planctomycetota bacterium
GCACAAGTCGCTCCCCGCCTTCTCGGTGCAGTACCACCCCGAGGCGAGCGGCGGCCCGCACGATTCGAAGTACCTCTTCGCCGAGTTCCTGCGCCTCCTGGCCGGCCGGGGCGCGGCCGTGGGGACCTAGGCGATGCCCCGGCCGTACATCCGCCGGAAGCTGGTGATCGACCGCTCGTTCCAGCTCCATTACCTGGTGGTCCTCCTGATCCTCGGGGTGGGTGTGATCGCCCTGGCGGGGGGAGCGTATCTCTGGGTTCGCGGGCAGGCCTCCACCGGTGCCCTGGCGGGGATGGCGATCCCCACCGAGATCCTTCGCACGGTCCTGATCCTCGACGGCGCGTACATCCTCGTCGTATCGCTCCTGATGGGCGCTTACACGGTCTTCCACTCGCACCGCGTCGCGGGCCCGGCGTTCCGCCTGACGCGGTGCGTCAAGCAGCTCCAGTACGGGGACTACGACACGCCGATCGGCGTGCGCAAGGGGGACTACCTCCAGGAGATGGCGTCGGGCCTGGAAACGCTGCGGGCGAAGCTCGCCACGCGCCGCGCCGTGATCGCCTCCCTGCTTCGGGAGGCCGAGAAGGCGGGCGTCGAACGCTCCACGCTCGACGCGATGCGCAAGGAGTGGGGGATCGCGGGGAAGGAGGGGGCCCAGTGACCGTCTCCCTGCGGCCTCTCCTGCGCGGGAAGGGGGGGCGGATCCTCCTGTTCGTGATGGACGGCCTCGGCGGGCTGCCCGACCCGGCGACCGGGAAGACGGAACTGGAATCGGCCCGGACCCCGACGCTCGACCGGCTGGCGAGGTCCGCCTCGATGGGGCTCGGCGAGATCGCCGGCCCCGGGATCACGCCCGGGAGCGGACCGGGGCATCTGGCCCTGTTCGGGTACGACCCGCACGAGCACGTCATCGGCCGCGGCGCGCTCTCCGCGGTCGGGGTCGGGATGTCCCTCGGTGACGGCGCGGTCGCCGCGCGCGGGAACCTCTGCACGCTCGACGCGGGGGGGCTCATCTCGGACCGCCGCGCCGGGCGCATGGCGACCGCCGAGACGGCGAGGCGCCTGGCGATGCCAGGGCGGCTTTCGTTCGGGGATGTCTCCGTGGAGCTCGCCCCCGAGCGCGACTACCGGTTCGTCGCCGTGTTCCGCGGCCCGGGGCTCTCCGGGGACGTTCTCGACACCGACCCGCAGAAGGAGGGGGTCGCGCCGCGCGACCCGGCGCCGTCGCGCGACACCCCCTCGGCGCACAAGACCGTCGACGCGGCGAAGCGTCTCGTCGCCGCCCTGCGCGAGGCGTGGAGGGGGGAGAAGGCCGGGAACGGTGCCCTCCTGCGCGGCTTCTCGGCACGGCCGACGCTCGACCCGTTCCGGGAGCGGTACGGCCTGAAGGCGGGTTGCGCGGCGGTCTACCCGATGTACCGTGGCCTGGCGTCGCTCGCGGGGATGGAACTTCTCGGCACCCCCGCCGATGTCGCTGGCGCGGTGGGAGAGGCGAGGGGGGCCGCGGGTCGTCTCGATTTCCTCTTCTTCCACTTCAAGGCGACCGACTCCGCCGGCGAGGACGGCGACTTCCGCCGCAAGGTCGCCGCGATCGAGGAGGCGGACGGCGCGCTCGCGCGCATTCTCGAATCCGGATTTGACGTCATCGCCGTCACCGGCGACCATTCCACCCCCAGCCGGATGAAGGGGCACTCCTGGCACCCCGTCCCGGTCCTGATCGGCGGCCCCGGCGCCTTCCCGACCCTCCCCGAGCCCCGCTTCCACGAGCGCGACTGCTTACGCGGCTGGCTCGGGCGGTTTCCGATGAAGGACCTGATGACGTACCTCCTCGCCGAGGCGGGGCGGCTGGAGAAGTACGGGGCGTGAAATGAGGTGACTGTCCCCTGATTCGTCCGGCGGCCTGCCCTTTCCCGCGTGTGCGCTTCTACAATGGCGCCGTGGCATCGAAGGGGAGCGGATCCGGCGTCGCGTTCCGTTTCGCGATCGGCCTCCTTGCCATCTCCGCCTGCGCAGCTTGGCTCTCCCTCCGGATTGGAGCGCTGACCGCTACGGCACGGATGGATCCGGTCGCCGCCGCGCCGGAGGGGCGCCGCTCGATCCCGGTGCATTTCGAGGGAGGGGTGCCCCGGCTCCGGATGCGCGCGCTCCCCCCGGAGGTCGTCAGGATTCCCGCGGGGGCGCTCCCGTTCGCGCAGGGGTTCCTGCGGCAGGGGGACGACCACCGCCTGCTGATCGTCCCGTTCCCCGAATTCCTGGGCCTGTGGCGCGGCCGGTTCCGGTTCGTGAAGGTGCACTACCTCGGAACGAACGTGTCCGTCGACCTCGACCTGCGCAAGCGCGACGTGTTCCAGTACGCCTCCCTCCCGGAGGAGGTTCTCCGGCGCCTGCGGAACGCCCCGGTCCGTGTCGTCGGATGGGAGTTCGGCGAGGAGCCGACGGTCCTGTATGACGACACCGGACGCTGACGCGCCCCTGGAATCGTGGATGCGCCGGGCCCTGGCGCTCGCGGAGCGCGGCCGGGGGCGTGTGGAGCCGAACCCGATGGTCGGCGCCCTCCTCGTGAAGGACGGGAAGGTCGTCGCGGAGGGGTGGCACGGCGCGTTCGGCGCCCCGCACGCGGAGATCGAGGCGATCCGTACGGCGGGGGAGGCGGCGCGCGGGGCGATGCTCGTCGTCTCGCTCGAACCGTGCGCGCACCAGGGGAAGACGCCGCCGTGCGCGGGCGCGCTGGTCCAGGCCGGGGTGTCGTCCGTCGTGGCGGCGCATCTCGACCCGGATCCGCGCGTCTCGGGGCGGGGGGTCGCCCTCCTGCGCCGCACGGGGATCGACGTGCGCATGGGGGTGTGCGGGGAGGAGGCGCGCGAGCTGAACGCCCCCTACCTGAAGCGGATCGAAACGGGCCGCCCCTGGTGGATCGCGAAGTGGGCCCTGTCCCGCGACGGGGCGATCGCCTCGCGCGGCGGCCGGCCCCTGTCGATCACGGGGGCCGCGGCCAAGCGGGAGGCGCACGCCCTGCGAGGCCGCTCCGACGCCGTCGTCGTCGGGATCGGGACCGTCCTGGCGGATGACCCGCTCCTGACCTGCCGCGAGTCGGAGCGCCTGCGCGTCGCGCGCCGCGTCGTTCTCGATGGAAAGGCCCGGACCCCTCCCGGAGGCCGGCTCCTGCGTTCCGTGTCGGAGGGGCCGGTCTGGATCGTCACGGGACCGGAGGCGCTCGAGGGGCGCAAGACTCTCCTGCGCGCGGCGGGGGCCGTCGTGGTGGAACAGCCCGGCGCGGGCCGAAGGGGATGGGACGACCTGGGGGCGCGCCTCGCCGCGGAGGGGTGCACGAACATCCTCGTAGAGGGGGGGGGCTCGGTGCTGCGGGACCTGTTCGAGCACGGGGCGGCCGACGAGGCGCACCTCTTCCTGTCGACCTCGGTGGTGGGCGGGAAGGATCCGCTCCCGGGCCCCTGGGGTACGGACGTGACGGCGGGCGGTGTGCGGCTGCGGGGCGTCCGGATCTCGCGTCTCGACGACGACCTCTGGATCCGCGGGAGGGTGGAGGCGCGCCGCGCGTCGGCAAGCGCCTCCGCCGCTCACCCGTCGTAGAATAGAAGCGGCCCCCCATGCGATCGAAATTCGTCCATCTCCATGTCCATAGCGACTATTCCCTCCTGGACGGCGCCGCCCCGATCGAGAACCTGCTCGACGCGGCGAAGAAACAGGGGATGGATGCGCTCGCGCTGACGGACCACGGGAACCTGTTCGGGGGGATCGAGTTCTACCGCCATGCGATCGCCAAGGGGATCAAGCCGATCCTCGGGTGCGAGGCGTACATCGCCCCCCGCTCCCGGACGGAGCGAGCGGGGAACGCCGGCAATTCGAACCACCACATCACGCTGCTGGTCCGCAACGACGCGGGATACAGAAACCTCGTGAAGCTGGTGACCGAGTCGTACCTGACGGGGTTCTACTACCGGCCGCGGATCGACAAGGATCTGCTCGCCGCGCACGGCGAGGGGCTCATCGGCCTGTCGGGGTGCCTGAAGTCCGAGGTGAACGGCCACCTCACGCGCGGGGCGATCCAGGAGGCGCTCGGCGCGATCGACTCGTACCGGCAGATCCTCGGGAAGGAGAACTTCTACCTCGAGGTGATGGATCACGGGATCGACCAACAGAGGACGAACGGCCGGCAGCTCGTCGAGGCGGCGAAGAAGGTCGGCGCGCGCATCGTGGGAACGAACGACGTGCACTACGTGTCGCGCGACTTCGCCCCGGCGCACGACATCTTCATGTGCATCGGGACCGGCAAGCGCGTCCACGAGACGGACCGGCTGCGCTACCCGAAGCCGGAGTTCTACCTGAAGTCCTCCGAGGAGATGTGCGACGTGTTCCGGGACCTGCCGGAGGCCGCCAAGGCGACCCTGGAGATCGCCGAGCGGTGCCACCTCGAGCTCGATTTCTCCCGGCGCCATCTCCCGGCCTTCCCGACCCCGGACGGGATCCCGCCTCGAACGTTCCTGCGCACCCTGTGCGCGGAGGGGATGGCCCGCCGGTTTGGCGAGGCGCCGCCTCCCGCGTACCTCGCGCGGCTCGATCACGAACTGCGAATGATCGAGCAGATGGATTTCGTCAGCTACTTCCTGATCGTCCGCGACCTCATCCAGTATGCGAAGCGCAGCGGCATCCCCGTGGGGCCCGGCCGCGGCTCGTCGGCGAGCAGCCTGGTGGCGTACGTGCTGGAGATCACGGATGTCGATCCGCTGCTCTACGACCTGATCTTCGAGCGGTTCCTCCAGCCCGGCCGTGCGAACCTCCCGGACATCGACATCGACTTCTGCCAGGAGGGGCGCGCGCGCGTGATCGAGTACGTCCGGCAGAAGTACGGCGCCGACTGCGTCGCGCAGATCATCACATTCGGGCGCCTGGCCGCCCGTGCGGCGATCCGGGACGTGGGGCGCGTGCTGGATCTTCCGCTCCCGCTCGTCGATACGCTGGCGAAGAAGATCCCGGCGCGGCCCGGGATCACCCTCGCGGAGGCCCTGAAGGGGGACAAGGATCTCCAGGAGACCTCGCAGCAGGACGAACAGGTCCGCCATCTGTTCACGACCGCGCAGAAGCTGGAGGGGCTCTGCCGGCACGCCTCCACCCACGCGGCGGGGGTGGTGATCGGGGACCGCCCCCTGACGGAGCTGGTCCCGCTCTACCGCAACGGCGACGACGTCACGACGCAGTACGAGATGGAGCACCTCGAGGCGATCGGCCTCCTGAAGATCGACTTCCTCGGCCTGCGCACGCTGACCGTGCTCGACACGGCGGCGAAGTTCGTCCAGGAGCGCACCGGCGCGCGCCCCGACCTCGACCGTCTGCCGCTGGACGACCCGGAGACGTACGCCCTGCTGGCGCGCGGGGAGGGGAAGGGCGTGTTCCAATGCGAATCGCGCGGGATGCGCGAGCTCCTCCAGAACCTGAAGCCCGACACCTTCGGCGACATCATCGCCCTGCTGGCGCTGTACCGCCCCGGGCCCCTGGAGGCGGGGATGGTCGAGGAGTTCGTGCGGCGCAAGCACGGGCAGTCGAAGGTCGCGGTTCCCCACCCGACCCTGGAGCCGATCCTCCGCGGCACGTACGGCGTCATCGTGTACCAGGAGCAGGTGATGCGGATCGCCAACATCCTGGCCGGGTTCTCGATGGAGGAGGCCGACGCGCTGCGCAAGGCGATGGGGAAGAAGGTCCCGGAGATCATCGCGAACCTGCGGGAGCGCTTCCTCCAGGGTGCCCGGAAGGAGGGCGTTCCGCCCAAGACCGCCGAGGAGGTGTTCGGGCTGATCGCGTACTTCGGCGGGTACGGCTTCAACAAGGCGCACTCGACGGCGTACGCCCTGCTCACCTACCGCACGGCGTACCTCAAGGCGCACCACCCGACGGAGTACATGGCGGCCCTGATGACGTGGGACCGGGGGAACACCGACAAGATCGCCTCCGCGATGCAGGAGTGCCGCCGCATGGGGATCCAGGTGGAGCCCCCGGACGTCAACGAGAGCAGCGAGGCCTTCACCGTGGTCGGCGAGGGCCGGATCCGGTTCGGGCTCGGGGCGGTCAAGGGGGTCGGGTCCCGGGCGGTCCAGTCGGTCGAGCAGGGGCGCGCTGTCGTCGGCCGGTTCCGCTCCCTGGCGCAATTCTGCGAGCACGTCGACCTGCGCCTGGTGAACCGGGCGGTCGGGGAGAGCCTCATCAAGTGCGGCGCCTTCGACAGCCTTGGGGTGAACCGCTCGACGCTCCTGGCCGGGCTCGACGGGGCGCTCGACCTCGGGAGTTCAACCCAGGCGGACCGGGCGGTCGGGCAGGGGGCGCTTTTCGGCGACCCGGCGCAGGAGGGCGGTGCGGGGACGTCGCTGCCGGACTGGCCGGATGCCCAGAAGCTCGCCTACGAAAAGAAGGTCCTCGGGTTCTACGTGACGAGCCATCCCCTCGCCGAGGTCGAACCGCTCCTCGACCAGTTCTCCAGCGCGAACACCTCCGAGCTGGCGGACCTGGAGGATGGCCAGCCGATCCTTCTGGGCGGGATGGTCGCGAAGGTGAAGACGACGCTCACGAAGCGGGGGAAGAATCCCGGCGAGAAGATGGCCCAGTTCACGATGGAGGACCTGCACGGCTCCGTGGGGTGCGTCATCTTCCCGAAGGACTACGAGCGGTTCCGGTCGCTCCTGGTCCCCGAGCGGGTCGTCTTCGCGCAGGGGAAGCTCGACCTGCGCCGGGAGGAGCCGTCCCTGCGCGTCTCGGGGCTGGTCCCCGTCGAACGGGCGGCCGAGATGCTCACGGGCAAGGTGCGCCTGCGCGTCCCCGAGGGGGAGGAGGACATCCTCTACCGCCTCCGCGAACTCCTCCGGACCCACCCGGGCACATGCCCGGTCGTCCTCGAATTCGCCGATCCCTCCGCGAAGGGCGCTCCCGCGCAGGTCCGCGTCGGGAGCGCCTTCTTCATCTCCCCCTCGGAGAAGTTCCTGCGCGAGGTCCGAGGCCTGCTCGGCGAGTCGGGGCTCGTCCTGGAGCGCGACACGCGCGCCGAGGTGCTGTCGTGACGGACCTTCCCCACGTCGCGGCGGCCGGGGAGGGACCCGTGCGCCCGGGGCTCGACGGTCGCATCCGGCACCTGGTCTCGATCGGCGCCCTCGTGGCGCTCGGCGACCGGCACGCCATGCGCACCTACATGCGCGTGGCGATGGAGGCGGGGATCGGGACGGAGGCGGTGAGGGAACTGCTCCTGCAGGCCGTGCCGTACTGCGGCTGGCCGCGCGCGCTCGAGGGGTTCGAGTCGCTCGGCGCGGTGCTGGAGGGGATGGCCGGTGTGCGCACCGGGGCGCACGCGGGGCCCGAGGCGGGCGGGGGCCTGTCCGGGGAGGCGTATTTCCGGACAGTCTACGGCGCCAAGTCGGACGAGGTTCTCTCCCGCATGAAGGGACACCACCCGGCGCTCGCCGACTGGGTGTTGCGCCACGCGTACGGGGAGGTGCTCGCGCGCCCCGGTCTCCCCCCGCGCGTGCGGGAGTGCATCGCGGTCGGGATGCTCCTGGTCCTGGGGACCCAGTCCACGTTCCTGTCCCACCTGCGCGGGGCGATCGCCTTCGGGACCACGCCGGATCAGCTGCGGGAGGTCCTCTCTCAGGTCACGTTGCACATCCCGGAGGAACGGGCGCGCTGGGCGTTCGCCCTTCTCGACCTCCTTCCCGAGGCGACGCCCGCCGCGGGAGGCGGCGTCCCATGACGCTCCACCTCGAATCGGCCCGCGACGAGAGGGGAATCTGCGTCCGCGTGGCGGGGAATCTGGAGCGGCAGACCTACAACGAGTGCGTGCGCGCCGTCTGGTCGGAGCACGAGCGCACGCCGGCGGACGTACGGCTCGACATCGGAGGCGTCGGAAGGATCACGAGCGTCGCGGTCGCCGGTCTCTGGAGGCTGGCGCACGAACTGGCGGGACGCCAGGCCGCCCTCGTGGTCTGCAACGTGCCGGAGCCGCTGCGGGCGATGTTGAGCGCCTGCGGGCTCGCCTCGGACCCGGAATCGACCGACGGCACGTACCGGTTCCCGCTCGGCGCAAGGTCGGACCCTGCGCCGGGCCCCGCCCCCGAGCCGCGCACGGAAGTCGCCCCCGTGGATGCCCGCGCGGAGGCCCAACGTCAGGGGGAGCGGATCGCGGACCTGGAGCGCCAACTTGCGGAGGCGACCGCCGCCGCGGAATCCGAGCGGACCCGCGCCGGGGCGTGCGAATCGGCTGCGGCGACCCTCGGCGAGCGGCTGCGGAGGGTCGAGGAGGCGTACGAGCGGCTGGAGGGGGAGGATCGCACGCGCCGCCGGGAACTGGCCGAGAAGGAGGCGCGCATCCATCAGCTGCTGAAGCACCTGCGCTCCGCGCACCAGGCGTTCCGCGACATGGCGGCGAAGCTGGAGGGGATGATGGAGGTGCCGTCAGAAGGACAGGATCGGGCACGCGGTCTTTAGCCGCGCGGCGATCGCCTCGGGGAGTTCCGCCGTCGAAACCCGCTCCTGCTTCATCGTGTCGCGGTCGCGCAGGGTGACCGTCCCGTCCTGGGCGGTCTGGCCGTCGACCGTGAGGCAGTACGGCGTGCCGGCCTCGTCCTGCCGACGGTACCGGCGGCCGATCGCGCCCTTCTCGTCGTAGTAGACCCGCCAGCGCGCGCGCAGATCCTGTGCGACGAGGCGGGCGCGCTCGGGCATGCCGTCGCGGTTCACGAGGGGGAACACGGCCGCCTGGTAGGGGGCGACCGCCGGGGAGAGACGCAGCACGGTGCGGGTCTCCCCCTCGACCTCTTCCTCGTGATAGGCGTCGACGAGGCAGGCGAGCAGCAGCCGGTCGGGGCCAATCGAGGTCTCGACGATGTTCGGAAGGTAGCGCTTCTTCTCCCCGTCGTCGAAGTAGGTGAGGTCCTTGCCCGAAAACTGCTGGTGCCGCCCGAGGTCGTAGTCGCCCCGGTTATGGATCCCCTCGACCTCCTGCCATCCGAACGGAAAGCGGTACTGGATGTCGACTGCGGCGCGGGCGTAATGGGCCAGCTCGCCCGGTCCGTGCGGATGGAACTGCAGGCGCTCGGGGTCCAGCCCCAGGGCGCGGTGCCA
>JACQRN010000273.1 GCA_016206515.1 Planctomycetota bacterium
CGTTGGCGGTCGACATCGACGACCAGGTGTTGGCGATCGGGTTATAGATCGCGCCGGTGTTGGTGGCCCGATCGCAGCCGCAGAAGCCGGTGTTCGTGAGCCCCCCCCAGATGATCATCGATTGCCCCGACCAGACGGCGCCGTGACTGGCGCGAGCGATCGGCGGTCCAGTCGTCGAGGTGGGTGTCCATGTGTTCGTGGTCGGATCGTACCGGCCGCCCGTGTTCAGAAGCGTGTTGCCGTTCTGTCCTCCCCAGATCACCATGAGGCTGCCCGTCCAGACCGCCGAATGGCTCCGCCTCGCGGAGGGCGCTCCCGCAAGGAAGGTCGGGGACCAGGAATCGGTCGCGGGATCGTACCGCCCCCCTGTGTTCACGGATGGATAGCCTCCCCAGACGATCATGTCGCGCCCGGTCCAGACCGCCGTGTGCAGGCTGCGGGCCGACGGCGTGTTCAAATCGGACATTCCCCTCCACGTGTCGGTCGCCGGATCGTATCGTCGTCCGTTACTCAGGTCGCCGAGGCCGTCGTCGCCGCCCCACGCGACCATCTCCTGTCCGGTCCAGACGGCGGTGTGGCTCGCGCGGGCGGATGGCAGGGAAGGGATCGAGGTGGGCGTCCAGGCGTCGGTCACCGGATCGTAGCGCCCCCCCGTATCGAGGGCCGCGGCATCCGGACTACTCCCTCCCCACACGATCAGAAGGTTGCCTGTCCAGACGCTCGAGTGACGCATCCGTCCGGCGGGGGCGCCACCCAGCGAAGTGGGGGTCCAGGTATCGCCGACCGGGTCATAGCGTCCACCCGATGCGTACTGCCCGCCGTTTGGCCCGGTGCCTCCCCAGACGATCATCCGTTGACCGGACCAGGTGGCGGAGTGATGCTTGCGCCCGCTCGGCGCGCCGGAGAGAGATGTCGGGGTCCACCTGTCGAGGACCGGGTTGTATCGGCCTCCCGTGTTGAAGGCGCCCTCCGATCCCCAGACGACCATGTCGGATCCGGTCCAGACGGCCGTATGGCCGTAGCGCGGGCTGGGGGCGTTCGCGGTCGACATCGGAGTCCACCTGTCGGTCGACGGATCGTAGCGACCGCCGGTGTCGACGCCGACGTACGTGTTCGGGTGTCCCCCCCACACGATCATCTCCTGTCCGGTCCAGACCATCGAATGCTCGAGACGGGCCTCCGGCGCAAAGAGCGTCGAGAGGGTGGACCAGGCGTCCGCGACCGGATCGTAGGCCCATCCCCGGTTCACGGGCGCGCAGATGGAGGTGCAATCGAGACCTCCCCAGATCAACATTGCGGAACCAGTCCACACGGCCTTCTGCGCGCGGATCGGCGGCGGCGATCCGATCGTGGAGAGGGACGTCCAGCTGTCGGCCGCCGGATCGTACCGGCCTCCGCCCCTGTACCCCCAGACGAGCATGACCTTCCCAGTCCACATGGCCGTGGGCCAATAGAGGCTGGGGGGCGCACCGACGACGGACGTCGCGCTCCAGGTGTCCGTGACCGGATCGTAGCGGCCCCCCGTGACGGGTCGCCCCATCCCGTCCGATCCACCCCACACAATCATGACTCTTCCGGTCCATACCGCGACGTGCTCGTTCCGCGGGGTCGGACCGCCTGCCATCGCCATCGGGCTCCAGGTGTCCGTGGCCGGATCGTATCGCGCCCCCCGCTGAGACCGGATGCCCGAGTTCATCCCTCCCCACACGAGCAGGAGGCTGCCCGTCCAGACGGCGGTGTGCCCTTCGCGTGCGTCCGGGGAATCGTCCAGTGAGCCGTTGTTCCAGGTGTCGGCGGCGCAGCCAGACACCGCTGAGGATGCCTCCAGCAGATCGTGCTGCGCGGGTCCATCGAGTCCGTCTCCGAAGGCCGGTGGCGGCTCCGTCCCGAGGCTCCGGCTCGTCTCCGCCCACCAGTCGTCCCACGTCCGCTTCTCGACCGTGAAGACCGCCACCGTCATGCCATCGCCCCGGCGCTCGAGGACCACGGAGATGGTGTAGCGCTCGCGCCCCTCGACCACGGGCCCGATCCGGCGATCACGGACGCCGGCCCGCGTCAGCCAGGCGTCGTATCCTTCGTCGTCCCGCGCGAGGTCGATCACGCGCCGGCCGACGCGATCCGCCAGCGGATCAATCCGTCCGTCGATCAACTGCTGCCGAAGGGCTTCGGCGGCCCGGGACGACTCGGAGTGGAGCGATGTGTCCAGGGCGAAGAAGCTCCGGGCGAGGCGATCGACGAGCACGGGGCGGGCCAGACATTCCAGGAGGAGAGCGGGATCGTTGTCGAGGGCCGCCGCGATCTCCTGGAGTCTCTCGGGCATCCGTGAGCCGCGCCACATGCGCCGCAACTCGGCTCGCAGCATCCCGCGGGTCACGCGCGTGTCCCAAAGAGTCTCGAGCGCGACCGAATTGCGCAGGTACGTGCGGACCCTGTCTTCGAGAACCGCGCGCGTGAACACCTCGTCGAAGGGCAAAGGCGCGTCGATCTGGTGCGCATAGTAGACGCGCTGGATGACGCTCTCGGCGCGAACGCGATCTTCGAACGACGGTGCAGGGGATTTTGCCAGGACCGGACGTACGAGTCCCGACACGAGCAGAGTTCCGACGGCGAGCCTGCGGATCGATCGGGAGGTGGTCGCTTTCATCGGGGCCGACCTCGATGGCACGTGGTGACACACGGCCCGATATAACCGTCCGGAATGCCGTCAAATTACGCCGAAATGGAGGGCCTGTCAACGACAATCCGGGCAACGCCGCGCGGCGCACGTTAACCGCCGAAGGCCCGGGCCGCGCCGCAAGCGGGCGGCCCCGGGGCCTACATGAGTCAAGCGAGAATGCGCAGAATCTGATTCAGCAGATTTGCGATCCCGCTCGTGTTGGGGGCGTCCAGGAGAGTCCGTACGCCCGCTTCCCGAGCAGATCCTGGTGAAGCGGTCCGAGGGTTTCTTGGCAGCGGATGCGGGTTCCGGTCGCACGAGCGACCGTCTGCAAATTATTTCCAAGACTGAGGAGGTCTCCAGAGGACTCCAGTGCACTCCAGAGTGACAGGCCCGTCGTGGCGATCCTGGGCGCCCGTCAGGTCGGCAAGACGACCCTCGCTCGCCTGATCGTCGAACAGCGACGTGGACGCTCCGTGTTCTTCGATCTCGAGGATCCTCGACATCTGGCCCAACTCCAAGAGCCGACCCTCATGCTCGCGCCGCTGCGCGGGCTCGTCGTCTTGGACGAGATCCAGAACCGCCCCGGCCTTTTTCCGGTCCTGCGCGTCCTCGCGGACCGGCCCGGCAATGTCGCGAGATTCCTCGTCCTGGGGAGTGCGTCACCGGATCTGCTCCGGCAGGGCTCAGAGACCCTCGCGGGCCGCATCGCATTCCACGAACTGGGCGGATTTGCGCTCGAGGAAGTCGGCGCGACGAACCTGGCACGACTCTGGTTCAGGGGAGGATTCCCGCGCTCGTACCTCGGGCGCAGCCACAGGGAGAGCGCGGAGTGGCGCCGCGATTTCGTCCGGACATTCCTGGAGCGCGACCTCCTGCGACTGGGGGTGGCGATACCGCCGGCGACACTGGCACGATTCTGGGCGATGCTCGCGCACTACCACGGGCAGGTGTGGAATGCATCCGAGTTCGCGCGCTCCTTCGGTGTGTCGCACACGACGGTGAACAAGTACCTCGACCTGCTGTCCGGGATGTTCCTGGTGAGGCAGTTGCGCCCCTGGTGGGAAAACGTCGGCAAGCGGACGGTCAAGTCAGCGAAGGTCTACCTGACGGACAGCGGTCTGCTACATACCCTTCTCGATGTGGACTCTCCTGCCTCGTTGGAGCGACATCCGCGTGACGGCGCGAGCCGGGAAGGGTTCATCCTCGAGCAGGTCAATTTCCGGTTGCGGGCGCGACCCGACGAAACCTACTTCTGGGCGACCCACGCAGGCGCGGAGCTGGACTTGCTTGTCACGAAGGGATCGACGAAGGTCGGCTTCGAGATCAAGAGGACCGACAGCCCAAGCGTGACCCGATCGATGAGGAGCGCTCTCGAGACTCTCAAGTTGAAGAAGCTCTACCTGATCCATGCCGGCAGCGCCAGTTTCGATCTCGAACGAAAAGTCCGGGCAGTTGCCGCAGCCGATCTCCTCGACGAAATCCGACCGCTGCGATCGTGACCGGAGCCGTTGGGCTCCCGGCTCTTCTTCTGCGGATGGATCGCGGCGAGAATACGCATCCGAGCCCCGCAGTCAGGACACTCCAGGACCTCCACCGCGAACACACGGCGCAGCTGATCCGCCCAGGCATGGCGGCGCAGTGGGCGGCTGCTCCCGGCGGCCGTCGATGGCTCCGCCGCTCTGCGGTCCGGGGGACTGGCGCGGTCTCCTCCTTCCGGGCCCGTGCCGCCTGGGCCAGTCTTCTCGTCCGGAGCGTTCCGGCAGCGCGGGGGCCGCGCGGCCTTGCCCGGGTAAGACCGCGCCGGGACCACCCGATCGCGCCAGCCGGCGCAGGGCGCAAGCACGCCGTGATAGCGGACCTGGTGGGCGCGGGGGGCCGGGATGATGGGGACCAGGCGGCCCAACAGTTGGTGCGGCTCGAACACGATCTGTGTCGTGCCGTCGCGCCAGCGATGGCGCAGGTGGTAGAGAAGCCGGCCATCGGGCAGGCGTTCCAGGCGATCGGTCGCCACGGGCGGTCGCGCGACATAGCGACAGAGGCGCTCAAGGCGGCGGCGATCGAGGGCGGGGACGGCGACGTCGGCGTGCAGCGTGAAGCCCATGGCGGCGGCGCA
>JACQRN010000288.1 GCA_016206515.1 Planctomycetota bacterium
GCTCGCCGACCGCGTCGAGGTCGGCTTAGAGCCGTCCAGGCCCCTGCGCGGGGGGCCGGACGCCGAGGCGGTCGGGACGGCGCTCGTCCCGATGCGCCTGCCGGGGATGGCGGTGCGGGAGGCGGACCGCAACGTCGTGGTGAGGTGGGAGGCGCCGTTCGCGCACCCGGCGCGGCTGTTCGCGGATCTTGTCGAAATCGCCCTGGCCGCGGCCCCCCGCGCCGCCGGCGCCGACGAGATCGTCCTGGCCCCTGTGGCGGGGGGGAGGCAGGCGGCGGTCCTCCGGGTGCGCGTGCGCGATGCGGAGTCGTTCCTGGCCGGGACCCTCCCGGCCGCTGCGTTCTACGACCGCCTCGGGTTCAACCTCTACTGAGGTGGCAGGAATGCGGAATGGGGAATGCGGAATGAGAAGAAGGATGGGTGCCTGGCGGGTTGCGCTGGCGTGCTTTGGCCTCTTCTTCCAGGTGGCTTGGTGCGAGGATCCGCCACCGGTCGGGACTCCGGTCCCCGCGTCCCCCACGCCCCAGCAGCAGGTCGATTCGCTGTTCGACCGCGCGCGCGCACTGCCGGACGCCCAGAGGGTTCCTCTCTATGAACAGGCGGTCCGGCTCGCCCCGGACCGCGCGGAGGCGTGGTGCAACCTCGCCGCCGCGCGGATCCGCTCGGGGTCCGCGCGCCGCGCGCGAGAGGCGGCGGCCAAGGCGCTCGCGCTCGCCCCGTCCCTCTACGAGGCGCGCCTGAACGCCTCCGCGCTCGCGTGCATCGAGGCGTCCTCCGATGGCGCCGTCGGGAACAAATCGCTCCCGAAACTGGATCCGGTCGCGCGGGATCTCGCGTCGCTGCGGAGTTCCTTCCCGGACCGGCCCGGCGCCGCCCGGACGCTCCTGTGGATCGCGTTCCAGCGCGGCGACCGGGACGGGATGATCGCGGCGGCGTCCCTTGTGGAGGGGGAGGCGGCGCGATGGGCCGCGCTGGCGGAGGCGGTCGATCGAGCCCTCGTCGACCTGACGCCCGTCCTCGCACAGCCGCCGGGGAGCCACGTCGACGAGGATGCGGCCGGCGGGGACCTCCGCGCGTTCCTCGCCGCCTCCTGGCCGGAGGACCCTGGCTTGATGGAGAGGGCGCTCGCCCCGCAAGTCGGCGGTCGGGGTGGCGGCGAGGTCGCGCCGGCGGGACTCGCGCTCCTGCGTCTGGCGGTTCTCCACCGGCGCTCCGCCTCCCCCACGCTCGTGTACGAGAGGGGGCAGCGCGATGCGCTCGCCGGGATCCTGCCGGACCTGCGCGAGAAGGCGGTCCTGGAGGCGGCGCTTCGCGCGACGCTTCGTCCCGTCGCGGCGTATGTGGGGGAGGTGGAGGCGCCATGAACCGACGCTCACCCTGGATCGTCCTGGTGGCGGCCCTGGGGTTCGCCCTGCCAGCGTGGGCCGACCTGTCGTCCGACCTCGCGGCATTCGACCGCGACCTCGCCGCGGGGACCCTGTCGCCGGACGCGGTCCGGTCCCGCTCGAACGAGTTCCTGCGGCAGTGGGGCGAGATCGAGGCGCTCGAACGGCGCGAGGCGGTCCCGGAGGGCGCCGCGCGGCAGATCTACGACCATCGCGAGGCGGTCGTCGCGCAATGCAAGACGCTCGCGGCGCGGTTCGTTCTGCGCAACGGCTCGTCGCGCAACGGCGGACGCCCCTGGACCTCCGAGCAGGTGTACGGGATCCTCAACACCGGCTCCTGGGTCCGCGACAAGTCCCCCTCGTTCCGCAAGGACGTCGACTTCACCCTCGGGACCGCGCCGGGCGCCGAGCAGTCGTATTACGACTTCAAGGAGTCGTTCGAGCGCTACTTCCAGAGGATGACCGGCGCCGACGCGGAGGGGGCGAAGGTCGGGGTGCTCCCGAAGGACTCCATCCCCGTGCCGGGCGCGGCGGGAGGCGGCACGAACCAGTACCGCGGGGGGGCACGCCGGTTCGTCGACATCTACAGCGTCGGGTACGGCTCGGCCGAGAGGATCCTCCCCGACGGGGGGATCCGGGCGGGGTACCGCGCCGACGATTTCTTCCTGTGGGCCAACGAGTCGATGCCACGCATGGACGACGCCGACGGCCCGGGGCTCGCTGGCACCATGTGGGAGAAGTACCAGAAGCTCGAACACGAGTTCGCCGGCGAGGCGCGCGCGCGGGAGGTCGCCAAGGTGATCTCCCGCAGCCACTACGCCAAGCGCGTGGTGCTGCACGAGCGCGCCGGGAGCCCGATGGGGGTCGCCGAGTGCGCGCAGATCGAGCGTGGCGCGAACCTGCGGCAGGCGCTCTCCAAGCGGATGCGCTGGTACCGCCTCTCGTTCCAGCAGGCGCTCGAGCAGCATCTGGCGGAGGGGCGGGAACTGGTGCGGCAGAATGCCGAGAACCTCTCCGCCCCGTACACGTTCCCCGATCGAGGGTCGCGCCCCTCGATCGGGGGTGCCGACCCCTCCGCGCGGCGGCGCTCCCGCTACGAGGACGAGCCCTCCCTCCGGTTCGACCGCGAGAAGTTCATCGAGAAGCTGCGCGACTTCGTGAAACAGAAACTGAAGGAGGCGATCGAGCGGCGCCTGCGGGAGATCCAGGACGCGGTCGTCGACGAGGTGCACCGGCAGGTGGACGGGATCTACCGGCAGATCCTCGACTCGACCGACATCGACGAGGCGGTCCGCGAGTTCGGCGGGGACGTCGAGCGCGCGATCGACGACTTCCTCGACAACCACGAGACCGTGCGCCTGCTCTACCAGGCGTACACCGACCAGCGCTCGTGGGAGATCATGGAGGGGCTGGGGAGCCGCTGGGAGCGCGCCAAGGGGGAGCTGGAGAAGATCCTCGGCGCCAAGCGGGAGATCGACGCCGCGCCTCCGGACGCCGATACCGCCAAGATCCTGCGTGATTGGGGTGTCTCCGGAGCGATGCTCGACCGCTTCGAGCGGTACGAGACGCAGATCCGCGGGGCGATCGCCGACCATGCCGATCACCTCTCCGCCTTCAAGATCCTCTACAACGGCTTCGAGGGGACCGAGCCGGGCGGCCCGATCCTGGCCCTGTTCACGATCATGGAGAACTACGGCTCGCGCGTTCCCGTGCTGGGGGCGTTTATCGAGGCGTACGGCACGATCGGGAAGGGGGTCCTCGAAGCCGCGCTGGCGCTGGGCCGCAGGATCCGCGAACGCGCCGGCGGGTGAGTGGGCGTCGGGGCGACCCAGGCGGGTCGCGACTTCTATCGCACGTGGGAAGAGCAGGGGGCGAGGTTCGTCGAGCAGTTCCCGGGGCTGACCGCGTGCCCTTCCTCGATTCCGAACGTCTTCCAGGAGGTGAACAGCTCGCAGGTGTTCTTCTGGTGCGGGGCGAACTGGAAGGAGGGGCGTACGGACGGCGGCGGGCTCGGCGTCGTCCAGGAGATCCTCGACTTCCTCGCCGCAGCACGGTCACCGGAGCTGGCGGGCCGCACCCGCGACGCCTCCCTGATCGCGGATCTCTATAACCTCGAGGGGGGGTTCCGCGCGGCGTATGACGGGACGATCGAGAAACTCCGCGAGATCGTCCGGAAGATCCGCTCGCTGGAGGAGAGGTTCTCGCGCAGCACCTATCCGGTCGACCTTCTGTTCGAGCACCTGGAGGGGACAACGCACTATCGCCGTCGGATCGCCGTCGGGCCTAGCGGCCTGCCGTTCGAGGAGGCGATCCCTCTCCTGGCCGAACGGTACGTCTACCACCTCGCCCTGCACCGCGCGCAGGAGAGGATGCAATGGATCGAGGAACTTCCCGAGCAGATCGACCGGATCCGGCTCTATGTCGTCGAGGCGGTGGTCGTGCAGGTTGCTCTGGGGGAGGGGCAGGCCCCGTCTCCGGCGGTCGGCGCCACCGTCCGCGCGACGTTCACCGGGGCAACCCGCTTCCCCGGATGCGACGACCGGCCCGCCGACGCGGAAGGGCGCGCCTCGGCCGTGGCTCTCCTGGCGGAGTCCGGGAACGAGATATCCCTGGAGGCGGAGAAGGACGGCCTGCGGAGCGCCTCGGAGAGGATCGACGACCGCGTGATGGCCGCGAGCGCGGAAGGGCTTGCCGTGACGCTGCGCCTCGTCGCGCCTCCGGCAACACTCTCCGTGTCGGTCGACCTCGATCCCCCCCCCTCCGCGGATCCCGCCGGCACTCCTACTGCGCCGCCGGCCCCGGCCTCGCCGATCCCTGCGGTCACCCTCCTGCAGCAGGGTCGCATCGCCGGCTCCCAGTCGGGCACGGAGGTCGTCTTCGGGAATCTTCCCGCCGGGGAGGTCGAGGCGCGCGTCGCCGCGGACGGGTACATCGGCGAGGCGCAGGGGGCGACGCTGAAGGCGGGCGAGAGGACGGAACTCCGCTTTTCCCTGCGCCGGCGCGACGCGCTTTCGGGAACCTGGACGATCACGGGAACGTGCGTGGACCCGGCGGGGGAGCCGGTCGCGGACGCGCAGGTCGCGGCGGGGGCGCACCCGGTTGCGCTCGACGGCCGCGGCGGCTTCACGGTCGGCCCGATCGAGAACCCCGTTTCGTCGCTGACCGTGGAGATCGCGGCCTCGAAGGGGGCCGTCACCGGCTCGGTCACGGTCGGGTACGCCGCCGAGGCGGCCACCACCGTGCGGATCGTCCTCGTTGGGGACGTCGAGATCACGATCTTGGGGAGGGTCGTCGATGCCGACGGCGCGCCCCTGCCGGGGGCGGTGATCCAGATCGGCGACCGGCAGGTCGGCGCGCTTTCGGACGGCGCCTTCTCGGTGACGGTCGTCGTGCACGACGGACAGGGGACGTTCGAGGTGATCCCGAGCATCGCGGTCTCCGGGGGCGGCTCGGTCGCGGGCGCACCGGCGTCGGTCGTGTTCCGCTCGGGAGCGGTCGCCTACGACGTCGGGACGTTGTCCCTGCCCGTGCGCCAGCCGTTCGAGGCGATCCTTTCCGGCCGCGTCGTCGACTCCCGCGGGGAGGGGATCGCCGGAGCCGCAGTCCTGTTCCGGGGCCAGTCGGTCTCCAGCGGTGCGGGGGGCGGCTTCTCGGTCGGGCCGGTCTGGGTCACACGGGACGAGACGGTGTCGCTCCAGGCGACGATCGCGCTGGCCGACGGGACGACGGTCGCCAGCGAGACCGCGACCGCCCCCGTGACCGGTCCCGTGCTTGCCATCTTCACGCTTCGCCTCGATGTCGAACAGCGCCAGCAGATCACGATCCGCGGCCGCGTGGTCAGCCAGGACGGGCTGGGCGTGCCGAACGCATCGGTCACCGGCCCTGGGACAGGCCCCGTGACGACCGACGGGAACGGCGCCTTCGCGCTTCCTCCCTATGAGGGGACCCTGGGCGAGGGGGTCGACGTCTCTGCCTCCTACGCGTTCCCGGACGGGCAGACCGCGACGGGGAGCGCCCGCGCGGTGCCGTCCTCCCACGAGGCGGACGTGTCGATCGCCCTCCCGGTCGTCTTCCAGAGCGCCCAGGCCGATCCGGCCCCGGACGATCCGCCGGTGACCGGGGAACCGGAGGGGCTCCCGGATTTCCTGCGGGACCTGATGAACGATGCCCTCGACGGCGGCGCGACGCCCCCGCCTCCCGGCATCGATATCCCGTTCGGTCGCGACGGCCTGACCCCCGTCTCCGATCCGGACGACGCGGGTTCTCCGGCGGACGATCCGGATCGCGTCGGGCGTGCCTCCTCGGACGCAGCGTCGGGCCACAACCCGGCGGACATCCTCCTCGACGCCGCACTCGCCGCCGCGCTGGGGGATCCGGATGCCATCCGGCGCGCCATCGACGCCCTTCGCGCCCTGCCGGTCTCCCCCGCGGACGCCGCCGGATGGGCCGACCTCCTGGAGAGCTTCGGGGCGCCGGAGGGCGATGTCTCGACGATCCGCTCCGGGGTGCGCGCCGGTCTGGACGCCGGGGCGCAGTCGGTGGATGCCGACCTGAATGCGTTCTGGGAGTGGTGGAACGGGGAGATGGACGCGCGCGCGGCCGCCGAGGCCGCCGCCGAGGCGAACCGCCAGGCGTGGGAGGCGTTCGCGCAGGGGTTCAACCAGGGGCTCGCGAACGCCGGGCAGGGGGCGGGTGGGACGATCGATCCGAACAGCGGCCTGACCGACGTGACGGTCGACGCGAGCACCGTCACGATCGAGGTCTGGGACCACGAGGCGGAGGACGGGGACATCATCAATATCCTGCTGAACGGCAGCCCGGTCGTGTCGAACCTGACGATCTCGCATGCCCACCAGACCTTCCAGCTCAACCTATTCGGCGGGCGGAACACGATCGAGATCCAGGCGGTCAACGCCGGGACGAGCCCGCCGAACACCGCGAGCGTCGCGATCTCGAACGTGACGCGGGGCGAGGCAACGCAGGTCTACCAGCTGGATCAGGACAAGGCCGGGGCGTTCAACATCCATCTGCAATGGTGAGGAAAATACGGAATGAGGAAAGAGGAATGAGGAATGAGAGGCGTGTCATGCGTGCGTGGAGCGCTGTCGCGCTCCTGTTGTCGCTCCTGCCGGGGATCGCGCGGGCGGGCGGAGCGTTCGCGGACGAGTCGTACCTGCGCGGGCTCGAGGCGCTGGAGGAGGGGAACCTGCGCAGGGCCCAGTCCTGCTTCGAGGCGTGCGCGCGCGCACCGGTGGCGGAACCGGCGACGGGCTCCCCCGCGGGGCTCGATGCGCGCGCGAACGTCACGCAGCGGCTCGCCCAGGAGGCCCGCAACGGCGAGGACCCGTCGTTCCGGACCGGGAAGTACGCCGCCGCGCTCCGGGCCCGTGCGCGAAACCGCCTCGGTGACATCGCGCGCGCCCAGGGACGCCTCGACGAGGCGCGCGCCCTGTACGAGGAGGCGGTCGGTCTCGACGGGGAATACCCGATGGTCCACGCGAACCTCGGCCGGCTCCTGGCCGCCGCGGGGGAGCATGAGCGCGCCATGGCGCTGCTGGAGCGGGCCTATCGCATGGCGCCGACATGGGATCTGTTTCGGGAGATGTGCGCCGACACGATCGCCCGCTCGGCCAGCGCCCGCGCGCGCGCCGGCGAGATCGGCGCGGAGGATGCCGAGGCGCAGTACCTGCGGGCGATCTCCCTCGACGCCTACAACGAGGTCGCGCAGATCCTCCTCGGACGGTCGTTCTACCGGCGCGGCGACCGGGAGAAGGGGTTGTTCGTTCTGTCCCGCGCCGCCGAACAACAGAGGGGTGGCAATCGACGGGCGTGCATCGTGTACTCGGAGATCCTTCTCGAGGACGGGCAGGACGACCGTGCGCTCGAGTATGCGCAGCGCGCCTGCGCGACGCCCGATGCGCCCGGGACGGCCCATCGGGCGTTCGGCGCGGCGCTGGCCCAGGCCGGCCGCGGGGAGGAGGCACTCTCGGAGCTCTACCAGGCCGCCGCGTCGATGCCGCGCGACGCGGCGACCGCCCTTCATCTCGGGAAGGCGTACCAGAGGCTCGGCTGGACCGACCACGCCCGCCGCGCCTTCCAGACCGCCCGCGGCCTCGCCGCTCGCGGCCTCGACCCGGACGGCTCCAACGGCGCCGGCCTCGAGGCGACCTACCGCCTCGGGTACGTGCACTTCGAGCGCGGGGACCTCGCGCTCGCCGCCACGCTCCTGGGCGAGGCCGCAGACGCCGCACCCGCGCTCACCCGCTGGCTCGACCACGCCCGCGAATGCCGGCGGAAGGCGGAGGAGGTTATCGTCTCCCTGCCGGCGGCGCAGTAAGAGTCGTCCCGAGGAGCCATCGATATGCGTTCATGCGACGAGGAACCTATGTTCATCGCAGGGCGATCGACACAGGTCCCTCGGTCCGCGGAAACATTGCGGCCCTCGGGACGACACAACTGATTCGGGACCGGCTCCAAGGGCTACTCTCTTTCCGCCGTCAACTCCCGCAGCAGGAACGGCAGGCAGGGGATCGTCCCGTCCGCGCCGCGGCGATCGATGGTGAGGTGCGTCGCGTCGATCTCTTCGTAGGCGTGGGCACCCTCGAGGCGGGCGCTGCGGGTCGAGACGGCGAGGTCTCCCACGCCGTGCCGGAACTCCTCGTGCTGTGCGACCTCGTCGGCGGCCCGGCGCAGGAGCGCGGCGCGCAGCGTCGTGTCGGTCCCCGCCATCGACGTCAGCCGTCCGCTCCAGGCGCGCGCCTCCTCCTCGGTCAGGAGCCCGCGCGTCCCGGCCAGGATCGCATACCGGACGCCCGCACGGCGCCCGCCGGCGTTCAGCCTTTCGAGGAACGCCGATCCCGGTGTCAGATCATCCCCGGCCTGTCCCAGGCCGTCGCCGATGGAGGCCGCAACGCGGCCTGTGTCCTCCCGCGCGTCGCGGTGCTCCCATAGTTCCAGGAGGACCCGCACCCGCGCGAGGTCGGAGCCGTGGTTCGGCGGGGCGACCTGCAGGAGGCGTTCGACATCGCCCCGGTACCGCCGGTCGTCCTCCACGTGGGCGCGTGCGACGAGGCCTCCCATGCTGAAAGTGACCACCGAGAGCCGGAACGGGCCGATCCGATCGCCTGGTCGTTCGGATAGCGGAATCGCCAGACGGCGAACCCCTCGGATTCCAGTGCCGCGGCGACATCCGCGAGGGCTGCGTCGGAGGAGTCGAGGCCGTGCACAAGGAGGACGGGGGACTGTCCCGCCGGGAGCGGTTCTTCAGGGAGGACGATGCCGTAGGCGTCCGCTGCCCGCCGCGCGCCTCCCGTGCGGGCGAGAAGGAACGCGTGCAGGCGCGCACGGGTCGCCTCCCGACGCGCGGCCAGGACTGCGGGGTCCCATGCCACGCTCAGCCGGTCCGCGCGCAGCGTGAGCGACCACCCCTCTCCTAGAGCCGATTCCAGGGCTTTGTATGCGAGGAATCCCTTCCAACCCACCACGGGGATCGCGACGTCGGCGATCTCCTCGTCGGCCATGAGGGGTAGGCCGACCGCCTCGCCGAGCCTCTCCACGATGACGCGCACGGTGAGCCGCCCCCTCTCGTCGAGGGGGAAGTCGATCGAACGTCGCACGGGAGGGGTTGGAAGAGGTTCCTGCGCACGCGCGGCGCATGCGGGGTCTGACGTCATCGCCAGCAGCAGGAGGAGCCCGCGGACTGGGTGCTCCAGGAATGTGCCGGCGCGCGACATGTGGCGGCCTACCGGTTCCGGAACAGATCCCGCAGCCGGTCGCCGGCCTCCTCGCGCAGGCGGTCGCGGGCGATGTCGCGCGCGGCGCGGGCGATCGCTTCACGGAAGTCGAGGTGGAACTCCGGCGCCTCGACGGTCCCCTCCATGAGGATGCCCCCCTCGGCGAAGATCGCGTCGTACACCTTCTGCTTGATCGGGTCGTCGGAGTGGGCGAGCGTTCCGGTGAACGACATCCTCTGGCTCATCGGGTGCTGGCCCTTCCTCTCTCCGTCCTCCACGGGGACGAGCGATGTCCAGCCCGAGAGCATGATCGTGTTCTCGTTGCCGCGGAACGCCGCGCGCAGCAGGTCGATCCGTCCGCCGCCGATACGGAAGTTCGCCTCCATCCCGTCGAAGCGGTACGGGAGGAGCCCCTCCTTCTCGATCAGGGAACCGATCAGCTGCAGGATGCGCGACCCCTCGATCGTTCCCTCGGCCATCAGGAGCGTCGCGTCCTCCTTCGTTCGGGCGGTCCGCAGGATCTCCGACTGGAGCGCCCCCTCGGCGAGGATCGTCACGGGGAGGGAGAAGACGTACTCGCTGCGCCCGGCGGCCCCCTCGATCTTCGCCAGGAGGGGGTTGATGAGGGCGAGCGTCGGCGCGTTCTCGATCAGGACGTTGACGTCCCGCATGTCCAGGCCGAACTCCCAGGTGGGGCGGTCGGTCGAAACGTCCGCCGCCATCCGGATCGCGAGCGTCCCGTTGTTGATCCCGCCGCCGGCGTCCGTGATCGCGATCCGGCCGCCGTCGAGCGTCACGTGGAGGCGCAGGTTCGTCAGGCGGTTGCGCATCAGCTCGAAGTCGGGGATCTGGATCAGGACCGAGCCGGAGACTTCGCGCAGGGGGGGGAGGAGCGGCGTCAGGTCCATGTCCACGACCGCCGGTTCCCCGCCGGGCTCCTGCTGGGTGGCGGCGGGGGCCGACGGCGCGGCCAGGAACGCCTTCGCCGCGCGCGCGATCCCCGTGAGATTCACCCGCACCGTCGCGGGCTGGCCGTCGATCCGCGCGGCGAGAGATTCGGAGGTCAGCAGGTCGGTCGCCCCGTCGAGGCGGTAGGTGACCGGGCCGTCGAGCGCCACGGTCTGCGTCCCATCGGGGATCTTCACCGTGAGCGCATGGAAGGCGAGCGTCCCGTGCGCGGCGGCGTTCCCCGAGGCGTCGGGGGAGAGCGTCCCGTTCATCGAGACCGCCCCGGTCGGCGCCAGCGCGGCCAGGGCCGGCAGGTATCGTGCGAGCATCGGGATCTGCGTCTCGGGGAGGCGTATCGTCGCCTCCTTCGGGAAGATCGTTCCTCCGAGGGCGAGGGTCGCGCTCCCCGAAAGGTCCGCCTCGGCGAACCGCGCGCGGAAGGAGGGGATCGCGGCCTCCGACCCCCGGTAGCGCGCCTCGGCCTCGAGGGAGAGGGGCGTCCCGGCGGGCTTGAGGAACGTCTCGGGAAGCGTGAGGTCGGCGTCGGTCGCGACGGCAGACACGGTCGCCGACAGGTCGTCCGGCGTGCCGTGCGCGTCGATGGTGAACGTCGCCGGGCCGGTCATCTCGGTCCCGGGGGGGAGCGAGGCGGCCACGAGGCCGATCGTCGCGACGTCCGCGAGGTCCGCGGTCCCCTCCAGGTGGAGCCCCTCGATTGCCGGTAGGGGAGACAGGGCGGACAGGGCGGCGTTCCCGGTCAGGGCGAGGCTGCCGGAGCGGACCTCGAGGCTCGGCATGTCGGCGCGCGAGAGGTTCAGGGGCGCCTCGAGGCGGGCGCGGACGGTCACTTCCCCGCGCGCGACTTCCACCCGGGCCCCGCCTGATCCCAGGGCGATGTGGGGGGTCGCCCAGTCGACGGAGAGGTCGGCGGAGATCGCCTCGGTCGCCTCGCCCGAAACGAGCACGCGGATCGGGCCGGACCCCGCGACCGACAGGTCTGCGATCCCGAGGGAGGCCAGGAGTGGGGCGATCCCGTCGAGCGTCCCCTCGACGGTCAGCGCGCCGGTCCCCGTGGGGCGCTTCGAGGCGAGCCCTGCGGCGTTCGCGCGCGAGGTCACCACGAGGTCCGCCCATGCGGCCCCCAGGTCGAAATCCTTGATCTCCTCGTACGAGACGCTCGCGGCCGTGGCGGTCACGCGGAACGGACCGCTCTGCCACGGGCCGCCGGGGAGGAGCGAAGGGGACGTGACGAGCAGGTCGCCGGACGCGGTCAGATCCCTCAAGGCCCACACGCCGGCGCCTCCCTCGGCGCCGAGCGTCATCCGCACGGGGCCGCTCGCGCGGGGAAGGTCGGCGGGGAGGATCGGTTCGACGCGCGCGACCCATGCCCCGACATCCTCGATGGAGACCGAGAGGACAGCGTTCCCGCCCGCCCGCGCGCTGAAACCCTCGACGCGGCCGCTCGCGCGGATCGTGTCCGGGCCGGAGGTGACGTCCAGGGTCTCCAGGGTCGCGGTCTGTGCGGGGAGATCCGCCTGCGCGCGCAGGGCGAGACCGGTGCGCCGCCGTCCGCCCGGGGTTCTCTCGTCCATCGTCCCGGCGACATCGATCGAGGGGCGGTCCAGACTTCCCGTGACCGTCGCGGTCGCGGTGGCGGTCCCCTCCAGGGAATACCCCTCCGGCACCGGGACGAACCCGCGCACGAGCGAGAGCGCCTTGCCGAGGTCGATCTCGACGTTTGCGGCGAGGCGCCCCTCGCCCGTCCCCTCGGTGGCGGCAGAGAGGGACCCCTCGGCGGTCACGCGTCCCGCGCCGAAATCAACGAGCGAGCGGCGGATCTCAACCGTCTTGGCGACCGGATCGATATGCGCCTCCTCCTCCAGCGTGAGAGGCGCCTGCGAGGTGAACAGGGCTGCTCCCGTCTCGTCGGTGACCTTTACGTCGCGCAGAGCCGCGCTCGATGAGACGTCGAGGACGCCCCCCTCGCCCACGGAGGCGGTCGCGGAGAACTCCCCCGTCCCGGCGATCCGGGTCGGCATCTCCCCGACGAGGCCGGTGAGGGCGTCGCGCAGGTCGCCGAGGGACGAGATCGTCCCGCGCGCCTCCACGCGCCCGGTCCCCTGCGGGGAGAACCCGGTCCAGTCCCCTTCGACCGTCACCGCCAGCCCAGGCAGGGTGAGCGTGGTGTCATGGAACGACGCGCGCTCCGCGGCGAGGTCGGCGGACCCCTGCAGGGTCCCGCGGAAGTTCGCCAGGGCCGCGGACGGGATCCCCTCTCCGCGCACGCGGATGTCGCGGCCGACCGCCTCGACGCGCCCCTGCGCTACGTCCCCCTCCAGGGAGCCGGTCACGAGGATGTCGACGGCGCCGCCCGCCTCGAGCCCGGGGATGATTCCCGCCGCCCAGGTCCCGATCGCGGTGGCGTCGATCGCGATGTTCGCGTTCCCCGACGCGCGCGGGGTGTCGCCTCCCATCGAAGCCTCGCCGGTCGCCTGCATGCGGAAGCCGTCCGTGTGGAACTTCAGGTTCTTCAGGTGCGCGGAGGTCGCCGCCAGATCCGCGTCCGCCGTGACGAACACGACCGACGCCGGGAGCGCCGCGCCGTCGAAGCGCGCGTCGTGGATGTGGAAGGTTCCCTCGATCTGCGCCACGTGAAGCGCCAGCGTCGCCGTCAGCTCCCCGTGGAGATCCCCCGCGGATGTCCCCTCGGGGAGGCCCGGCGCGAACAGCCGCGCGAACGGGGTCCCGTCGAACGACTCGACGGTGACGGTCGCCTCGGCCGCGATGGCGTCCGTGTCGATCACGCCGCCCTTCGCGATCGTGGCGGTCGCCGCGATCGCGACCCCCCTCCCCGCGGGCCCCGCGTGGAGGGAGACGCGGATCGGCTTGTCGAGCGACTCAACCTCGATCGTCCCGTCGATCGGCTCGATCGACACCGACCGGGACGGGTCGTCCTCGCATTCGATCCGCGCGGAGCACGCCTCGATCGTCACGCTCGCCTTCACGGGTGGGAGGGGGGACGCTTCCCCCGCCTCCGCGGGCGCGGGCGTCCCCTCCGGCATCGGCGGGAGCGGCAGCACCAGCGTCCCGTCGGCGCGCCGCACCAGGCGCAGGGTGGCGCCCCGAACGAGGACCCGGTCGACGACGATCTCCCCGCGCAGCAGGGGCAGGAACGACAGGTCCGTCTCGACGAGCCCCACCTCCGCGGCGCGCGGCCCTTCCCCGGCGTCCCCCGCCGCGATCCCCTTCACCGTCGCCCCGGTCCACCGCAGCGACAGCGATTCGATCGCCAGCTCGATCCCGGTCGTCTCCTTCACGATCGCGGAGACCTTCGAGCGGATCCACCCGGTCGGCAGGATGTACGGCGCCGCGACGACGAGGATCGGGAGGGCGAGAAGCGCGATCAGCGCGGCCTTGAGGAGACGGCGCCGCTTGCGCGGCGTTTCGGGCGGTTGGGGTTGGTTCATGTGGGCATTGTATGCGTCACTCCTGTCTCCTGACTTCTGTCTCCTGCCTCCTATCATCTCACCCCATGCGCGACCTTCCCGAGCCGCAGCGAAGCCTCGTCGCGTCCCTCTGGGATGTCGCGGCGTACGGCGCAATGGTCGGCGTCGGGGAGTCGTACATCGGGTGGTACGCGGTGCATCGGGGGGCGCCGGCGTGGCTCCAGGGACTCCTGCCGACCCTGTCGATGTTCCTCGGCTCGCTCGTCCAGATCCCGTGCGCGAACCTCATGGAGCGCTCTCCGCGCCGCAGGACCCTGTACATGGCGGGCGCGGTCGTCCAGGCGCTCCTGTGGCTCCCGATCCTCGCGACGCTCGCCCTGCCTCGCGACGCGGCCCTGGCGCTCCTGGTCGCTTCCTTCGCGGCCTATCTGGGGGCGGTGAACTTCTCCGCGCCGGCGTGGTACAGCACGATGGGGGACCTGGTCCCTCCCGCAGAGCGCGGCCGCTACTTCGCCCGGCGCACGCGCATCTTCTACGTGTCGCTCCTGGTCGCGCAGCTGTCCGGGGGCGCGATCCTCGAGGCGTGCGAAACGCACGGGATGGCGCTGCGGGGGTTCGCGGCGATCTTCGCCGCGGCGCTCCTCGCCCGGTTCCTGTCGGTCGCCTGGCTGGGGGGGATGAAGGAGCCCCCGTACGTCCCGCGCCCCGACGCCGGGTTCACGCTGTGGGAGTTCGTGCGCGCCACGCCCCGGGCGAACTACGCGCGGTTCGTCCTGTATACGGCGCTCTTCTCGATGGGGGTCCATCTTGCGGTGCCGTTCTTCGATCCGTACATCAAGCACGATCTGCGCTTCAGCCACGTTGAGTACTCGCTGATCCTTGCCGCCGCGACCGCCGGGCAGATCGCGCAGCTGTACACCTGGGGGCCGCTCTGCGACCGGTTCGGCACGAAGCGGATCCTGTCGTTCTGCGGGATGGGGATCTCGTTCATCCCCCTGGCGTGGACGTTCTTCCGCTCCCCGTGGTCGATCGGCGTCCTGCAGTTCATCCAGGGAGGGATATGGTCGGGGTTCAACCTCTCCCTCGGGAACTACACGCTCGACGCGGTCACCCCCGAGCGCAGAGCCAGGTGCTACGCTTACTTCAGCGTGCTCAACGGCGCGGGCGTCTGTGCGGGGGGGCTCCTGGGGTCGGCCCTCGTGGGGCATCTCCCGGGGGAGATCCTCGGGTACGCGCTCTTCTCCCCGTTCCACGTCCTGCTGGTTCTCTCGACCGCGATCCGCTTCGCGGTACATATCGTGTTCGTGCGCACCTTCCGGGAGGTGCGCACTGTCCCCGGGATCTCGACGATGGGGCTCCTGGTGCGCGCGACCCATGTCCGGGCGATCTCGTACCTACTCCCAGGGTCTCGATAGCGCGTTCGCCGCGTGGATGAGTCCGACGTGCGAGTAGGTCTGGGGGAAGTTTCCCCATTGCTCGCCGGTCGGCAGCCAGAGGTCTTCGCTGAACAGCCCCAGGGGGTTGGCATACCCCAGCAGACGCTCGAACAGTTCCCGCGCGCGCCCCTTCTCGCCCACCTGCGCGAGCGTCTCGACGTACCAGAAGTTGCAGACCGTGAAGATGGCGCGGGACTTCCCGAAATCGTCCGCATGGACGTAGCGGTGCAGGAGGCCATGGCCCGCACGGAGGGAGCGGGCGAGCCCCTCCAGGTGCGAGCGCGTCCGGGGATCGTCGGGGGCCAGGAACCCCAGGGACGACATCAGGGCCAGCGAGGCATCCGGCTCCCGCGAGCCGACCGCCTGGGCGAAGAACCGCGCGCCCCTCCGCCAGGATCCCCGCAGGATGGTCGACCGGGCCCACAGCGCGATCCGTTCGGCCCTGCGTGCGAGGCCGGTCTGCCGCCGCAGGCGGGCGATCCTCCCGGCCTGTCGGGCGCCCGCCCAGTGCATCAGGAGGGTGAACGTGTGGTGCTGCCGCTTGTTCCGGAACTCCCAGATGCCGGCGTCCGGTTGCGTCATCCGGGCCTCGATCGCCGCAACGAGCTGCCGCAGGAGGCGATCGGGGTTCTGCATCGGGCTCCCCTCGAACCGGTGGTCGAGGAACAGCGGGGCGATCGCCAGGATCATCTCGCCGTAGACGTCGTTCTGCTGGTGGGCATGCGCCGCGTTGCCGATCCGGACCGGTCCCTGGTTGCGGTACCCCGCCAGGTGGCCGAGCGTCCGCTCCTGGAGGTCCGTCTCCCCGCCGATCCCGTAGACGGGCTGCAGGCGGCCCGGATGGAGTCTCGCCAGGTTGTGCAGGTACCCGATGAATCGTTCCATCTCGTCGAAGTGGCTCAGGCGGCGGAACGCGCTCAGCGTGAAATAGGCGTCGCGCAGCCAGCAGTAGCGGTAATCCCAGGTCCGTCCGGTCCCCGGTCCCTCGGGAAGGCTCGTGGTCGTCGCCGCGATGATGGCGCCCGTGTCGTCGAACTGGTGCAGCTTCAGCGTGAGCGCGGACCGGATCACCTCGCGTTGGTAGTCCGGGGGCAGGGCGCAGTTGCGGACCCATTTCCGCCAGTAGGACACGGTTCGTTGCAGGAGCGTCTCGCACGTCGTGGCGAGCGGCGCCTCCAGGGGCTCCCCCCATGTCAAGACGAGATAGAGGGGGCCCGTGAGCAGGAAGGGGGTGCCCCGCGTCAGGTAGGTCAGGGGCGCGTTCGTGGTCAGCCGCAGCGAGATCCGAGGGTCGGTGAAGTGGAACTGGATGTGGTTGCTTCCCCACGACGCGTGCGGCTGCGCCTGCCCGTAGTCGTGGACCGGTTCGCACCGCACGCGGACAAGCGGACGCCCCGCCAGCCGACGGACGATCCGGACCAGCATCGTCGGGCGGTAGTATCGTTCGTGCTCCTGGAATCGCGGGGCGAAGTCGATCACCTCGAACGACCCGCGGGAGGTGCGGAACGTGGTGCGCAGTACGTTCGTGTTCTCCAGGTACGATTGCGTTGTGCGCGCGCGATCGGCGGCCCCGACCTCGAAGTGGCCGCCCTTCTCCTCGTCCAGGAGCCCTCCCAGGACGAAGCTGCTGTCGAAACGGGGCCAGCAGAGCCATCGCACGCGGGCCTTCGGATCGATCAGCGCGCTGTACTGGCAGTTTCCGATGATCGCGAGTTTCACGGCGTCCCGCTGCTCCCGCCGGCCGGTCCCTTTCCCGCCGGTCGCGAAGGCGGAAAGGCGAGAGACGCGACGACCGACAGCCCCAGCAGCCCGCCGACGACACCGAGGGAGACCGCGATCGGGACATCGAACAGCCACCCGCTGCAGACCATCTTGACCCCGACGAACGCCAGGACCAGTCCCAGGCCGTACTTCAGCAGGTGGAACTTGTGGATGACGCTCGCCAGCAGGAAATAGAGCGTGCGCAGCCCCAGGACCGCGCAGATATTCGAGGAGTAGACGATGAACGGGTCGCGGGTCACGCCGAGGACCGCGGGGATCGAGTCGATCGCGAACACGACGTCGGTCCCCTCGACGACGGCGAGCACCGCGAGCATCGGCGTCGCCAGGCGTCGGCCGCCCTCCCGAATGAAGAAGTGCGCGCCGTGGTAAGCGTCCGTCATCGGCACGAACCGCCGGAACAGGCGCAGGATCGGGTTCCGCCCCGGGTCCATCTTCGACTCCCCCTGGGACAGGATCTTGATCGCCGTGAGGATCAGGAAGCCGCCGAAGACGTAGATCAGCCAGTGGAACTGGTGGAGGAGCGCCGTGCCGGCCAGGATGAAGACGGCACGCATCACGAGCGCCCCGAGGATCCCCCAGAACAGGACCCGGTGCTGGAACTGGGCCGGGACCGAGAAGTATCCGAAGATCACCACGAACACGAACAGGTTGTCGACGCTCAACGCCTCCTCGATGAGGTACCCGGTGAGGAACTCGAGCCCCGCCTGCTTCCCGAACCGGATGTAGAGGAAGAGGTTGAACCCCAGCGCCAGCCCGATCCAGAAGCACGACCACCCGAACGCCTCGCGCGCGCCGATCGCGTGGGTCCGGCGGTTGATGACCCCCAGGTCGAGCGCCAGCAGGGCGAGAACCCCGACCGTGAACCCGATCCAGAGCGCGGGCGTGCCGATCAATGCGTCCACGGGCCGCGGGGAGTATAGGGGGAGCCGGCGCGCGCGACTATCGCGCGCCGCGCTCGAACGGGCCCTGGCGGAAGCGATCCACCATCCCGTCCAGCGCCGCGAAGTCGGACGCGCCGACCTCTTCCCCCTCGACCCTGCGTCGCAGGATGTCCAATCCCGACACCACCGTATCGGCCCCCTGTCCCTGCCACCGCTGCAGGTCGTGCAGTAGCGGGGCGGTCAGCAAGCCGGCGGCCGGGACCGCGAGCGACGCGAACTCCGTCACCGAGGCGTTGAGATCCGAGAGTTTGCGCTCGAAGGACTGTTCGCCCCTCGCGTGGGCGGCTTGCAACGCGCCGCGCGTGACCGACAGGAGCCGTCCGATCCGCCCGCGGGTCTCCTCCTGCATGAACTGCTCCACATCGTCCGCAAGGTTGAGGGAACTCTCCAGCTGCGTCAGGAGGTCGGATGCATCGGTCAGCATGTCCGGGTCGATCCGCTCCCCTTCCGGCAGCGCGTCGTTGGCCCGGCGGACGTCCTCCATTTGGCGGGCGTACGTCCAGGTGCCCACCAGCCGTTCCTCCCCGTCGCGGCGCAGGTGGAACTTCAAGATCGCCCCGCCGTCGCTTTCCCTCCAGTCCAACCCGTCCGGCACCGGCGCGATTTCGCTCATCGAATCGACGTAGCGACGGTTCTCCCAGGTACAGGGCGTCCCGTCGCAGATGATGTAGGCGCCCCAGTAGTACCCCGCCCTGCTCCAGTGCAGGTCGATGAACCCGCGGTGGACGCCCGCGACGTCCCGGTAGGTGACATGCCAGAGTCCGGCGAGACCGGAATCCCCTTCGGGAGCCGGTTCCTGGCCGTAGGCCGCCGGAAGCCCCACGCTCACGGCTACCGCCACCATCAGGATCACACGCATGCGCCACCCCTTCATCGACTAGGCCGCATTCTGACGGACGGGTTGTTCCCGGTCTACCGCGATCGTCGCCGGCTCACGGGGAAGCGGTTTACGCGGCCAGCAGCGCGAAGTCCTTCCTTACCTGCCAGGCGGTCGCGAAGGATCCGTACGTGCGCCGGGCGAGTTTCGCGGGCGTGAGCGTCGGATCTGCCTCCAGTTCCGCCCACATGTCGGCGCGGTAGGAGGGGCCCATCTGGGCGCGCTGCCGGTACGTCCGGTGGCGCTTGGCCAGCGCCGCCGGCGTCAGCACATCGCCCTTCCGGTCGCGCAGGATGTCGGCAGGCACGCGCAGGCAGGTCCCCTCGAAGCGGCGATCCTCGCCGTGGCGCGCCAGATGGAACTCCGTCCCCGCCCTCAGGAGGTCGACCCGGCCCTCCTTGTGGAGCAGGGCGATCCGCGAGAACCGCCGGTCCTGATGAAGCCACGCCGCGATCGCGGCCCAGAACGCGAGGACTCTTCCGGAGGAACCCACCCCGAGCGCGCGCGTCAACCTGTCCGCGTTGATCCATGGATGGTGGGCTTCGATCCATGTCACGAGGATCGAGAGGACCCGCAGGTCGTCCCGTTCCATCCCCTCGGTGGACGCGGCGATGAGCGTGTCCTCGATGTTCGCGTGGGGGGTGGCCTTGGTGGCGAATCTCATGCCGATGCCGCTCATCGCGCGCGTGAGGTCGTCCCCACGCAGGAAGTCCTCCGGGGCGTGCGCTCGTCTAAACGGCATGGCCAAGCCTTCGGCGAAGATCGTCGAACGTCGCCTGGACGTGTGCCGGCCATTCACGGGGAAGCGCCTGCGCGGGTACCTGGATCGGGGCGTGTCGGCGGAGGAGATCATCGTGACGATCAGACAGGCCGCACGCACAGCTCGGGATGCGGAACTGGCCGGCGTCTTCGGGCGGGGGTAGACTGGGTCGGAATGAGGGTCGTAACCGGCAAGGTCCAGGGCGGCAAGGTCGTCGTCGAGGGAGAGCCTCTCGAAGAGGGCGCCACCGTGACGGTCGTCGCCTCCGACCACGATGAGACGTTCGATCTGGTCGAGGCGGACGAGCGGGCGCTCCTGGAATCCATCGGGCAGGCGGATCGTGGAGAGACGGTCACACCCGAGGACCTCTTCCGGCAGCTTTCGAAGCGCACGTAGGGGATCCGCGGGTGCCGCGCGTCGAGATCCACGCCGTGCCGCCGGCGAGGTCATGGCGGCCGGATCCGCTACCACCTGTACTACCGGGTGCGGTCGGACGGCGCGGTCATAGATGTGCTGGCGTTCTGGCATTCCAGCAGAGGCGTCGGACCGGGGTTATAGCCGGGCCTTCCCTCGGAAGGCAGGAGGGTCTCCGCACAATGGTCGTTACCCCTTGGATCACGAACAATTTCGGGGGGCAGGTCACCCGGTCGCCCGGCCAGAGTATGGCCACCTTGTCTGCTACATGACTCGCCATGAGATTCACCTGCCTTGGGCATCCTTGAACCGCAGCAGGATCAGCGAGGAGACTGAATGCTCCTCGTACAGCTCGTCGTCGAGCACCGCGATGGCACAGCGGTTATCCCTCGCGGGATCGATGACCGCGTCGTCGTCCGGGTGGCCGGTGTTGAACCTGCGTCCCATCTCGAGCGTCCACCCGTTTCCGTCATAAACGCCCTTCCCGCGCACGTCGGCCATGCTGCCGTCGGGTTCCTGCTGGACGAAGGAATCCACGACGTCCCCCTCATATGCGGCCGGTGGATCCTTCACCCGGTAAGGGGATCTGCCCGCGTCCTGGGCTCGCAGGATGTACACCGTACGGCCGCCGTGGATGTCGTGCCGGGCAGCCTTGGGATGGTCGATGGGAGTCTGGCTGATGACGTGGTACTTGTCGTCGACCCATCCGATCGGGTTGCCACGACCCGCCTTCCAGTGCCACACGTCGGACTGGTACGCATGCGTCACCGTCAGCATGCTGATGGAGAAGTCTTCGGTCATGGGAAACTGGATGGCGAACTGGTCGTCAGGCCTGCTGGGCCGGTCGTAGGCCTGCTTCTGGTTGCTCCAAATGTATGGGTCGCGCATGTCGCTGCGGGTCGCGTCGGGCCATTGGGCGAGAATGAAGAATGAGTCGTTCGTATGCACGGTGCGCAACACGACCGGTTTGGGGTGGTCGCCGCCCATGGCTTCGCGGACATCAACCGTCAGCGGTGGTGCCATGGACCACATCTCGTCGATGTGCCCATCGAGGACGGGCGCGGTGGCAACCTTGACGGACTCCAGGATCATCGGGCTGGGATCGCCCGTCCAGCCGGAGCCATCACGGGGTCCTGGTCCGCGCTGCGCCGTGCATCCGGCAAGGTATGCAAGACAACAGAGTCCCGCCAGAAGCGAAAGGCCCCGCGGGTTTGACGAATTGTTTCTCAACCGGTTCATGATTGCGATCCTCCTTTCAACTCGGGTTCATGGCCGATCGCTACGACGCGATCAGGAAAGAACGGCGGCACAAGAGCCATGTCGCCATGGTAAGCGGGGGTGCTGGCGTTCCCACAAGAATCTGCAACGCGGGGGATTGTGTGCCCCCGTCTCGAACCATAGATCAGGGCTTGTGGAGGAGGACATCACGCGCCTACGCTGACGAAGAGGGGTCCATGGCAGTACCCGGCTTCAAACAACTGGACTTCGAGGAGACGAGCGAAAAGCCGCTCTACTTCAGCATCCGCGACGAATTCCTCCTCGTCTACCGGGGTCGGCGTCGCGTGATGGTGGGCGGCAAGGAGCCGGCCGGCACGAGCAGCGGCAACCGGCCGGTGACCGCCCGGGAGTGGAGAAGGATCCGGAGCCGCCTTGAGAAGGAGGCGGCCTGGGAGCGTGCCGAGCGGTACAGCCGCATGATGGCCGAGGGGCATCACCACAGCATCCGGTCCCTGGCGCGCGCCCTGGGGGAGGACCATCCCCGCGTCACCCGGGTGTTGAGCCTCCTGGGTCTGCCGGCGGAGGTTGTCGCCGCCCTCCGCGAGCGGTCCGGCGACCACCGTGTCCGGGCCTACTTCACGGAGAAACGTCTGCGGGCCTTTACACGGGAGGGGGCGAGCGTCAAGGAGGCGCTTCGCAGGATCGCTGAGGTTGGCTGCGAGGCGGGAGGGTGGACGCATTAAAATTAGACATTGCAATGAATTCATTTTAGTTGTATTTATACATTGTAATGATCAATGAAGTCATTGGCGATTTCAACCCATGGTGGACGAATCCTAACGCCTACCCCCCGGCGCGGCCGAACCGTCGGGATCTGTTCGAAGATCTTTACGCCCACCTCGCGCGGGCCGACGAGCACCGGGCCATCGTCCTCATGGGGCCCCGGCAGGTCGGCAAGACGACGCTCCTCCACCAACTGGGTGATTCCCTCCTGCGGGGGGGGGTGCCTCGCGGCAACTTGACGTACTTCGACTTCTCCGATGACCGGATCACCGAGGCGGTCTCCCCGCGAGGGATTGTCGACACCGTTTCCTCCTCGCTGGACAAGGACAAGCCGAGGTTCTTCCTGTTCGATGAGATTTCCCGAGCCCAACGTTGGGACGCCTGGCTCAAGCAGGCGGTGGCGACGCCCGGACACCGCTACCTCGTCACGGATTCGGCGGCCAGCCTCCTGCGCGAGGGCTCGACCGAGTCGGGCCCGGGGCGCTGGGACGAGTTCCACATCGAGGGGCTCTCGTTCGCGGAGTTTCTGCGCCTGCAGGCCGCGCCTGACGAGGGTTTGGAAGAGGTGCTGGGGAAGATTCCGAACGCCCTGGTCCGATACCTGATGGGGGGTGGTTTCCCCGAGCACATCGGCAACGATTCGCCGTCCGAGGTCCGCCGGCGCCTGCGCAGCGATATCGCCGACCGCGCGATCCTGCGGGATCTGGCGCGGCGGAAGGTCCGGGATCTCGGCCGCATCAAGGACCTCTTCGTCTACCTCGTGCAGGACTCCGGCGCGATCCTGGATGTGCGCGCGCGCGCCGAGGCGCTCCAGGTCGGCGGCGAGGGGGCCGATCCGCGTTCGGTCCTCGCCTGGGTGCGCATCCTGGAGGAAACGCGGCTCCTCATGCCTCTGGAGCAGCGCACAGGCAGTCCGGCCGGACGCCTCAAGCGGCGCGCCAAACCGCGCGTCTACGCCGCTGACCACAGTCTCGTCTGGGCTTTCGTTGCATCCGCGGATCCTCTGACCGATCCTCGTGACAAGGGGCGGATCTACGAGGCGGTCGTGTTCCGGCACCTGCGCGACGTCGCCCGCGCGCGGGAGGGGACTCTCTCCTACTTCCGCCAGGACGACGACCAGGAGGTCGACTTCATCCTGGAGGCGCTCTCCGCGCGCGTGGCCATCGAGGTCACGTCGAGCCGAGAGCCCGAGGAGCGCAAGAAGGTTCGCCTACGGGAGGCGGGGAAAGCCGTCAAGGCAGACCGCCTTGTCCTCATCCACGACGGCTTCACGAACAAGGAGGAGAAGGGGATCCTGCTCATCCCTCTTCGCGACTTCCTTTTGGACCCCGCGAGGGTCATGGGCGCATGAGCACACCCAAGCCGCCTCTCGGGAAGCGCGAGAGTCTGAAACTGGAGTTCAAGGGGAGGGACGCGCTCAAGGATCTGTCTCGGATCGCGCGCGAGGTCGTCGCGATGTTGAACGCGGAGGGGGGCGAAGTGTGGGTTGGGCTGGCGGAGGGGGCCGGCGCAGCGGTCCGTGTGGAACCGATAGACGATCCGGACATGGAGGCTCGCCGCCTGCGCGATCATCTGATCGACACGATCGAGCCCTCCCCCCGCGACGGGGAGGCGGACGTCGAGTCCGTCCCCGCGGAGGGAGGAGCGGTTCTGCGTGTTAGGGTCCAGTCGAAGGGCGCGCATCGACCCTATGCGCAGATGCGGAAAGGGGAAGGGCGGGTGTTCCTGGCCAGGGTGGACGAACGTGTCGTTGCGATGGGCCGGAAGGAACTGGAGGAAGCGTTCCGGGCGGGGCACTCGTCCCGCGGGCAGGATGATCCGATCGCCCATGCTCGTCAAGAGGTGTTGGATGCGCGAGAGAAGGCTCGCAAGGCGAGCCAGGGGCATCTCTGGCTTCTGATCAAGCCGGTCGGAGGATCAGAGGTCGAGATCCAATCTCCTGAACTCCGCGAACTCCTGCGCGATCCCGCGGCAACCGGCAATCGTGTCCACGGCTGGAACTTCGCCGGCGGGTATGAGGAACCGAAGCGAAGCAGAGGCATGATTACGCATGGATATCCCTCCGGACCTTGTGTCGAGGTTCATCGGTCGGGTGAACTCGGGTTCCATATCCCCTTGCCTGTGCTGAAGCATCAGCAGGGGGGCGCCCGGGAGATCTGGCCCTTGTGTCTCATGGAGTACACCACGTCGATCTTTCGACTGGCGTCTGTCGTGCATCGGGGTGAAGCGCTCTTGCGGCGGGAGGCGCACACGTTCCTGGTGGACTTGGTCTTGTTCAACGTCAAGGGCTGGGTGTTGCGGCCGTATTCCCCGAACACGTTTGGCTTCACATATTCGGTGCAGAAGCCGCAACCTTTTCCGGACGACGAATTCGCCCTTGAACAGCTTCTGGCGTTCCCTCATCAGGAGATGACGCAGGAGCCGGACCGTTGCGCCTTTCGTCTGCTTGTCCGTATCTACGAGGCGTTCGGGCACGATGAAGACAAGATTCCCAAGGAGTTCGATCGGAAAACCGGGAGGCTGGTTCTGGCCTCCTGATCGGGGTAGGCTGCCGTCGTGAGCGGTGGATCGAAACACGATTCCTCCAGAGGGCGTGCCACGGTCGCGGCACGATGTCCGTGAAGCTCAACGGCCCCGGCAGGCCTTAATGAGTTTGGGGGTCTTCGGTTGTGCTGTTCCGCAAGATTGAAGAGGGGGCACCGTGTCAAATGCTGTCCGGATGAGCGAAGCGCCCTCGGGATCAGGGGATTCGCATCCGCTCTTGCCAGAACTGTGGAAGGTCGGGCAGTTTGCTGCGGCGCTTGCAGGTCTGGCCCTGGCGCTTTGCGGCGATCCGGTGAATGCTCCCCTGGTCGGGGCGCTCGGAGGTCTCCTTGGGATCATCACGCCCGGAAGACGCGCGCGCGCGGCGCGGTTCATTAAGCAGGTTGCGGAAGCAGGCAATGGTCGTGGTGCAGACGCTGTGCAGAAGTTGGCGTTGCAGCTTCAAGCGGCAGGGCCTAGCGACCCGGTCGTCGAGCTGTTTCTTGAGTATCTGGAGGCCGTGATTCGAGATGAGGAGGGCGAGAAGGGGGACTACTATGCCAACCTATTCATCTGGAGTCGGACCGGGGAGCCTCGTCCGCCAAGCACACAGGTGTCTGCGTTCTTCCGCTTGTTGAAGCAGCTGGGGATACGGGACATTAGGATCATCAGGTTTATCCACGGTTTGTTCCTTGCTCAACCGGGGGAGCAATTCGGTGACAAGATTCAGATCTACGTCGAGCAGCATCTCAAGAAGGAGTCCGACCTCAGGACAAGAACGGGGGCAGATTTCCAGCACTGGATATACACAGGCTCATTCCTGCTGTCACGCGGACTGCTGGAGTCGAGAAGCAGTCCTCAACTAGGGACGGATTCACCGGTCTACCTGAAGCCCGAGTTGGTTCAGTTCATGACGGCTTGCTTCGGCGGGGAGGCTTTAGGCTGACCGCTCGTACGTCAGGCCGAACACCGTGTCGGCGGCCCCGAGGTGCGGCTACGAGGAGGATTTGGCGGTCGCTTGAAGTCTCGTATGGAGTTCTGCGGGGATTCGAACCCAGGCCCTTCAGGGCACCGGGGCCGCCGTGAAGTCCAGCACATGAGGCCAGGATGGCGCAGTTTTGTGGCCCCCGTGGGCATGTTTGAAGCCGGGTCTCATTATGGGGTCGGACTCTTGCCTCGCCACACACCGTGCCGGTGGGGAGGCGGCAGACGCAAGCCGGGCGGCGTCGAGGGGTTCTATCGATTGGACCGAGTGGTGCGCTGACGAGTCAACGGAGGGGGTGGATCCCACCCATGCGCGGACAAATCGCGTAACCCTTGATCCTGCGTTCCGGGAGGCGGAGTCCGAGCCGCAGCACTACATCGTGATCGAGGAGTACTTCCTCGTCTGTCGAAAGCGGCGCAGGGAGCTCGTGAGCGGA
>JACQRN010000270.1 GCA_016206515.1 Planctomycetota bacterium
CAGGAGGGGTTCTTCGTGTACGGAGGCAAGATCTCCGCCTATGGGACCCCTGTGGAGATCGACTACGAGGACACCCGCGGCCTGGAGGGGTGGCTCAACGCGCACCTCGACCGGTTCGGTCTCCGATAGATTCGCCACGAGCGCCACTCGAGACCGGGCCCCCGACGACCTCGCAATCGGACCCGCGGCCGATCCCACCCGAAACGCGAACCCCCACGCCCCCAACCGGTAGTAACATCTGCCCATGGCACGCCCCGCCTTCCTTGCTTTCCCGGTCGCGCTCCTCGCCGCGATCGCCCTGGCTCACGCCACCGCAGGGGACGAGGCGGTCGCACCCCCCATCATCGACGACCGTGCGATCCGCGGCGCCATCGAGGCGGCCCTCATCCGGTTCGACGCCGAGCCGGACCGCGTCACCGCAGAAGTCCTCCACGCGCAGCTCGGTCGCGCCCGCTGCCGGCTGGATCTCCCCCCCGCGCCGGGGGCGGCCGCAGAGCGGGACGCCGCAGCGCTCTACGCCTCCGCCCGCGAGGCGGTGGTGGTCGTCGGTCGCCGCCACCTCTGCCCGCGCTGCCCGAACCTGCATACCGGCACGGCGTCCGGGTTCTTCGTGGAGCGCTCCGGCATCGTCGCGACCAACTACCACGTCGTGGCGGCCGAGGCACCCGGCGGGTTCGCCGTCCTGACCTCCTCGGGGGACGCCTTCCCGGTCCTCGAGGTGCTCGCCGCGAGCAAGGCGGACGACACCGCGCTGCTGCGGGTCGATACGGGCGGGCGCGAGGTGCCGTGCCTCCCGCTGCGGACCGGGATCGGGGCGGGCGCGGACGTCTGGGCGATCGGCCACCCGGACGGGAACTTCTTCCTCTTCACCGAGGGGATGGTCTCGCGACGGTTCATGGCGGAAGAGCGCGGCGGCGCGCGCGCCCCGCGCCTGGCGATCACCGCGGACTACGCGCGGGGATCGAGCGGCGGCCCGATCCTCGACGCGACCGGCGCCGCCGTCGCCATGGTGTCCCTGACCCGCTCGATCTACTACGAGGAGCGGAACGACGTGCAGAGGAACCTCCAGATGGTCATGCACACGTGCATCCCCTCCGAGGCGATCCTGTCCCTCGTCGAGCCCTGCTCCGCCGCAGCGCCGGGAACCCCGTGCGAGGATCCCCCGCCCGCAGCGCCGCCGGCGGAATCTCCGCCCCCGCCGGACGTCCGGTAGCCCCCGCGCGCACCCCCTCCTACAATCGCGCCATGCGCTGGTCGCAGTCGTTCCTCCCGACGCTGCGGGAAGACCCCGCGGACGCCGAGGCGGCGAGCCACAAGCTCCTGGTGCGCGCCGGGTTTGTCCGACCGGTCGGGGCGGGGATCTGGGCCTACCTCCCCCCCGCCCAGAGGACGATGAACCGGATCACCGCGATCCTGCGCGAGGAGATGGGGCGGATCGGCGCGCAGGAATTCTACCTCCCCGCCCTGCATCCGGCCGAGATCTGGAAGGAGTCGGGCCGCTGGCAGCGGATCGGCGCCGACATGTTCCGGCTGAAGGACCGCAAGGGGTCCGACTACTGCCTCGGGATGACGCACGAGGAGGTGTTCACCGCGATCGCCCGCGACGGGCTCTCCTCGTACCGGCAGCTCCCCCAGATCTGGTACCAGATCCAGGTGAAGTTCCGCGACGAGCCTCGGCCGAAGTCCGGCGTGATCCGTGACCGGCAGTTCACGATGAAGGACGCCTACTCCTTCGACGTGGACGAGAAGGGGCTCGACCGCTCCTACGACCTGCACCGGCAGGCGTACGAGCGGATCTTCACGCGCTCCGGGCTCGCCTTCACGATGGTCGAGGCGTCCTCCGGCGCGATGGGAGGGTCGGCCTCCGCGGAGTTCATCGTCGAGTCCGCGGCCGGCGAGGACACGATCCTCTCGTGCGCGTGCGGATACGCCGCCAACCGGGAGAAGGGGCGCTCGGCGGTCCCCCCCGTCCAGGATCCGGTCGTGAAGGGCGCGCCCGAGCGGTTCCCCACTCCGGGGGTACGCACGATCGAGGATCTCGCGCGGTTCGTCGGGGGGGCACCAGCCGACCGGCAGGTGAAGACGCTCGTGATGATCGTCGAGAGCAAGCCCGTGCTCGTCCTCCTGCGCGGCGACCACACCCTGGAGGAGGAGAAGATGAAGACCGCCCTCGGAACCGGGACCTACCGCCCGGCGACCCCCGAGGAGTGCGTCCACGCGCTCGGGGCGCACCCCGGGTCGCTCGGGGCCGTGGGGGTGAAGGGGATGGCGATCCACGCCGACGAGGCGCTGCGGGGCCGGCGGGGGATGGCGACCGGCGCCAACGCCGACGACTTCCACCTGCGCGGCGTCGACGTGGAACGCGACATCGCGGTGACCGCCTGGGCGGACCTACGCCAGGCGCAGGGAGGGGAGCCGTGCGTCCGATGCGGCAAGCCCTTGAAGGCGTTCAAGGGGATCGAGGTTGGCCACATCTTCAAGCTCGGGACCCGGTACAGCGAGTCGATGAAGGCGACCGTCACCGACGCGGGCGGCCGCCAGATCCCGATCGTGATGGGCTCCTACGGGATCGGCCTGGAGCGGATCATGGCGTGCGCTGTGGAACTCTGGCACGACGCGAAGGGGATCTCCTGGCCTGCCTCGATCGCGCCGTTCCAGATCCTGGTCACATCGCTCTCGGCGAAGGATGAGGGGGTGGTGAACACCTCGCGCGCCATCCACGAGTCGCTCCTCGCGCGCGGGGTCGACTCCCTGTGGGACGACCGCGACGCGAACGCCGGCGTGAAGCTCAACGACGCGGACCTGGTCGGGATCCCCCTGCGGATCACCGTCGGCCCGCGGAAGATCAAGGAGGGGAAGGTCGAACTCGCCGTGCGCCGGACCGGCGAGGTCCGCGAGATCCCGGCGGACCAGGCCGCCGAGGCCGCCCTCGCCCGCCTGCCGACGCTCCCGTAGCGGCGCCGCCCGGATCATGTACATCGCCATGAACCGTTTCCGTGTGGCGCGCGGCCGCGAGGAGGATTTCGCCTCCCTCTGGCGCCTCCGCGAACGCTACCTCTCCGGCGTTGCCGGCTTCCGTACCTTCCTCCTCCTGCGCGGCGAGCCCCAAGCGGACCACACGCTCTTCGTCTCCCACTCCGAGTGGGACTCCGCGTCCGCCTTCCGCGCCTGGACCGACAGCGACGCCTTCCGCCGCGCCCACGCCGACGCCCGCACCCCGCCCGGAACCCTCCTGGGGCATCCGCAGTTCGAGGGGTACGAGGTCCTGCTGCGGAAGTAACGATTCCCACCGCCCCCACCTATCGTGGTGACCGACCGCCACGAATACGCGTCCCCGTTCCGACGGTCCGTGGGCGGGCTTGAAATAGTGGCCTCCGTATAAAGCCGGATCTAATAGAATCAGACCTTGACATAAGGCCACATCAGTCGCCATCCTCGGCGCATGCCTCTGCACCCGGTCCTGGCCGAGAGGCTCAGCGCCGCGCTCGCCCCCGCGCCGCCGCCGTCCTTCACGCGGCGCGAGGCGCGGCTGGCGGCGGTGCCGGACAAGGCGCACGCCGTGATCGGGATGCGCCGGGCGGGGAAGACCACATTCCTGCACCAGCTCCTCCTGGAGTGCCGGGCGGACCTGCCCCCGGGGCGGGCGCTCTACCTGAGTTTCGACGATGACCGTCTCGCGGGGATCGGGGTGGACCAGCTCGGGTTCCTGCTGGAGGAATACTTCCGGAGGTATCCGGACCTGCGCGGGCGCGAGACGGTGCACTGGTTCCTTGACGAGATCCAGCTCGTCCCCGGATGGGAGCGTTTCGTGCGCCGCGTGCTCGATACCGAGCGGTGCAGGATCGTCGTCTCGGGTTCCTCGGCGCGGATGCTCTCGCGCGAAGTGCACACATCGCTCCGCGGTCGCGGGATGGCCACGATCATCCGGCCCTTCAGCTTCCGGGAGTTCCTGCGCCATCGCGGCGAGGAGCCGTCCCATCCGCCCCGGCGCTGGAAGGCTGCCGAGCGGTCGCTGGTGGAGAAGCGGTTCCGCGAGTTCCTGGTGGAGGGGGGGTTCCCGGAGGCGCAGGGGCTCGCGCCGACGCCCCGCATCGACCTGCTCCAGGGATACGTCGACTCGGTGCTTTTCCGCGATGTGGTCGAGCGTCACGACGTCTCGCAGGTGGCGGCCCTGCGCTGGATCGTGCGCCACTGCCTTCGCAGTCCTGCCGGGAGCTTCAGCGTCCACCGGCTGCACCAGGACCTCAAGTCCCAGGGGCACGGTGTGGCGAGGGATCTGGTGCACGCCCTGCTCGGTCATCTGACCGACGCCTTCCTGTTCAGCGCGGTGCCGCTCGCAAGCGATTCCGAGCGCCAGCGCAACTCGAACCCGCGGAAGATCTACCCCGCCGATCCGGGGCTCATCCGGGCGTTCGACGCCAGCGGCCGCTCGAATGTCGGCCACGCGCTCGAGACGGTCGTGCTGAACGAGCTGGAGCGGCGCGGCGCCGAGACGGGATACGTCAAGACGGAGGAGGGGCTCGAGGTGGACTTTCTGTCCCGGCCCCCCGCGCGGGGCGAGGAACTGATACAGGTGTGCGCGGATCCGTCCGAAGCGGCGACGCTCGCGCGCGAGGTGCGCGCCCTCGCGGACGCGGGGAGGCGGCACCGCCGCGCGTCGCGCCGGATCCTTGTGCTCGACCGCGACTCCCTCCCACGGGCGGACACACCGGGAGTTCACGCGCAGCCAGCGTACGAGTGGCTTCTGGCGGCGCCGGACGAGAACTGAACGACAGGCGGAAGCTCGTGACCTCCCCTGTCACTCCCCCCCGCCAAGATCCAATGCGATATCCATCCGCCCTGCCGGATCGCCGTGCAACCAGAGCGCCGCGTCAAGTCTGCGTCTTCGCGGGAGCGGGGCTTCGTAACGCTCCTTGGCGTTGCGGCGCTCCGCGGGACACCTTTTCGCGTGTCAGATGCTCCTCACCGTTGACCGGGTGCCCGGCGACCCGTCTCGGACGCGCGATGGACCGGGCAGACACGAGGCCAGAACACCTATCCCCGCGCGCGCTGCGCGTTCTTGACACATCCAATGGCGCTGGCTAGGCTCCCGACCTGTTGTAGAAAGTGTTGCATGCGGGATGCAACACATGGGCAATATGGGCGTGTGGGGTGGATGGGTTGTTTGGATGCGGTTGTGTAACACCTTGCGCCGGTTGATTTTGCGGCTCACGTGGTCTATCGCGGGGTAGAGCAGCCCGGTAGCTCGTCAGGCTCATAAC
>JACQRN010000025.1 GCA_016206515.1 Planctomycetota bacterium
CCCGTCCGGCGTCACCCAGCGGCGCCTCGGGCGTGCCGGTCGATTGCTTCTCACGCTCTCGGTCCGCGCGCAGGATGCGCGCGGGTGCGCAGCGAAGGGACCGGGTCCCCGCGCCAAACGATATGGCGGAGCGGCGCGGGGTGTCCCGGAGTTCCAAACCAAAAAACAGGCCCCGCGCCTTCGCGCGGGGCCTGCGTATGTGCTCCGTACTTCTCTCGCCTCGTGTTCTACTGGCGGGAACGGACCACGTTGGTGGCCTGGAGCCCCTTGTTCCCCTGGGTGACCTCGAACTCCACGCTCTCGCCCTCCTCGAGCGTCTTGAAGCCGTCGCCCTGGATGCTGGAGAAGTGGACGAACACGTCCTCGCCGCCCTCCTGGGAGATGAATCCATACCCCTTCTTGGGGTCAAACCACTTCACGGTTCCCTTCGCCATCGTTCTGCTCCTTCATAAAGCACAACCTGAATCCCAACCGACCCATACCCTTGCACACGAAAAACCGCAGATTCCGCCGGCTTACCCGGAGACGTTCGCCCCCTTCGAGCGCGGCCGGTCGCCACGGTCGCTCCGTTCCCTTCCCTTACCCTCCTCCCCTCCGCTGCCCTCGGTCTTCCGGGACAGCTTCACCCGGCCGGAGTCGTCGATCGACTCCACGCGGACCGGGAACTGATCTCCGACCTTCACGAACTTGTGGATGTCCTCCACTCGCTTGTCGGCGAGCTGGCTGATGTGGAGCATCCCGTCCTGCCCGGGCAGGATCTCCACGAAGCATCCGAAGTCCTTCACAGCGACGACCTTGCCGTTGTACACCTTGCCGACCTGCGCGACCGCCGAGATCCCGTCGATCTGGCGGCGGGCCTTCTCGACCCCCTCGGCGTCGGTGCCGAAGATCGTGATGGTCCCGTCATCCTCGATGTCGATCTTGGCGCCCGTCTCGGCCTCGAGCCCCCGCACGTGCTTCCCTCCAGGCCCGATCACCATGCCGAGCCGGTCGACGGGGACCTTCAGGCGCACCATGCGCGGGGCTAAGGGGGAGAGCGCCTCGCGCGGCTTCGGCAGCGCTTCGAGCATGATCCGCAGGATGTCCAGGCGGGCCACGCGCGCCCTCTCCAGCGACTCCTCGATGATCTGTTGCGTCAGGCCGTCGATCTTGATGTCGAGCTGGACGCCGGTGATCCCCTGGCTCGTGCCGGCGACCTTGAAGTCCATGTCGCCGTGGTGGTCCTCGTCCCCGGTGATGTCGGTCAGGAGCTTGTAGGTTCCCTTGCCGTCCGTCACGAGGCCGACGGTGATCCCGGCGACCGGACGGCGGATCGGGACTCCCGCGTCCATCAGGGCGAGCGTCCCTCCGCACACGCTGGCCATCGAGGTCGATCCGTGCGACTCGAGGATGTCCGAGACGATCCGGATCGTGTAGGGGAACTCGTCGTGGCTCGGGAGGACCATGCGGATCGAACGCTCCGCGAGGTTCCCGTGGCCGATCTCCCGGCGCTTCGGGCCGCGCTCCGGCCAGGTCTCGCCGACCGAGAAGGAGGGGAAGTTGTAGTGGAGGTAGAACGGTTCGTAGATGTCCTCCCCGATCCCGTCCACCTTCATTTCGTCGCGCGACGAGCCGAGTGTCGCGACCGCCAGGGTCTGCGTCTCCCCGCGGGTGAAGAGGGCGGAGCCGTGCGAGCGCGGGAGCGTCCCGATCTCGCAGGAGATCTTTCGCACCAACTCCAGCGATCGTCCCTCGTAGCGGATCCCGTCCTGGAGCACCCCGGACCGGAAGATATGGCTTTCCAGCGCGTCCCAGGCGGCAGACAGCGCCTTGCCCAGGGAGGGATCCTTCGGATCCTGGAGCGCCGCGAACGCCTCCTTGCGGAGCGCGTTCATCTTCTCCCGGCGGACGGACTTCCCCTGCGAGCGGACCAGGTCGCGCACGGGGCCTGCCCAGCGGCGCTCGAGCTCCGCACGGAGCTTGGCGACGCGCGAGGCGTCCGGCGCCGTGAAGGTCTGCTTCGTCTTCCTCTGGGCGGCGGCGACCTCTCTTTGGAGGGCATTGAGTTTCCGGATCGCGTCATGGCCGAAGCGGATCGCCTGCGCGAGGTCGGCCTCCGGGATCTCTGAGGCCTGCACCTCGATCATCACGATCTTCCCGTCGGATCCGGACAGGAGCAGGTCGAGGTCGCTCTCCTTCGCCTTCGTTTGAGAAGCGCTCGGCGATGTGCTCGGATTGAGCGTCCACTGGCCCCCGACGCGGCCCACGCGGACCGAGGAGACCGGCCCTGTGAAGGGGATCGTCGAGGCGCCCAGGGCGCAGGAGGCCCCGACCATCGCCAGGACGTCGGGTTCGTGCACGCCGTCGTACGAGACCGTCTTGGCGGTGACGGTGACCTCGTTCATGTACCCTTCCGGAAAGAGCGGGCGGATCTGCCGGTCGATCCCGCGCGCCGTGAGCGTCTCGTTCGTGGTGGGGCGCGCCTCGCGGCGGAAGAACGAGCCGGGGATCTTCCCCGAGGCGTACATCATCTCCCGGTAGTCGACATAGAGCGGGAAGAAGTCGATCCCCTCGCGCGGGGAGGAACTCATCGCCGTCACGAGGACGATCGTGTCCCCGTGGCGGATCCACATGGCCCCGTCCGCCTGTTTGGCGACCTTTCCGGTCTCGATCGAAAGGGGGGCACCAGCGAACTGAAGCGTGTGGAGGCCCATGCTACTTCCTCAACCCCAGGCGCTGCACGACGGACTGGTACCGTCCCAGGTCGCAACGCTGCAGGTACTTCAGGAGTCCGGTGCGTCTCCCGACCATCATCAGCAGGCCGCGGCGCGAGTGGTTGTCCTTGACGTGCGACTTCAAGTGCTCGGACAAGGTTTGGATCCTGTCCGTCAGCAGCGCGACCTGTACGTCCGCAGAGCCCGTGTCGTTCTCGTTGATGTGGAACTCCTGGATCCGCTTCTTTCTAAGTTCTGTGGTCGGCATAGTTTGCAAATGCCCTCAACCTATGGGGTTAGGGCGCTTCCTTTCCTGGAATGGGGTCCCTCTTCGAAGTAGGGTTCGGGTTCTCTTTGACTCAGCTCGGCACGCCTCAGTTCTGCGCCTCCCCACCGTACGGGGAATCCAGGGGATGTGTCAACAGGTATTTCCCGGTCCCTCCGCCCGGATGAGCCCCTTTTCCTCCAGTTCCTTCAGGAGATCGTTCAGGTCGGACAGTGCGGTAGGACGGTCGATCTCGTACGTCTCCAGAAGGGCCCGTTCCAGGTCGTCCCGCGTCCGGGGGGTACGCAGATGCTCCCACACGAAGGCGGCCACCTCGTTGAGATGGCTCATCTGCCGCCGCACCGGCTCGACCACGATCGCCTCCCCGTCGAGGGTATGGTACGCCACCGTGGGCGCGTGGCGCCAAGTGGGGGCAGGAAGCGGCCCGGAATGTGCCGTAGGATCCCGCTGGACGCTGGACGCTTCGCGCTTCGCGGGCCCTCTGATTGCGTCTTGCGGCGCACCCTCAGACATGCGCGTGGTAATCCGCCGCGGAGAGGATCTCGAACGCCTTCTTGTCCCGCAGGGTCGTGGGGCGGCCGAAGAACTTCGGCTTCCCCTCCAGGGTCAGCAGGAGCGGCCCTTGGGCGTCCTTGTCCGTGCGCAGGACATCGCCGATCCGGAGGTTCCTTAGCTGGAGCATGGTCAGGCGGGATTCCGAGAGGTACGCGATCGCCTGGACCTGGCAGTCGACCAGCCCGTCCGTGATCGCGCGGGAATCCCTCTCCTCGGGCTTGCGGCGGGCGAAGTTATAGATGTTCTGGATCGCGAAGCGCGGCATGAGCGGTTCGATCACGGTGAACGGGATGCAGAGGTTCATGGTCCCCGTCGCCTCCCCCATGACGACCTCGAAGGAGATGACGACCACCACCTCGTTGGGCGGGACGATCTGGCGCAGTTGCGGGTTCGACTCGCTCTCCTCCAGGCGGAAGTCGATCTTCTCGACGCGGGTCCAGATGGTCCGCAGCTGCTCCAGGGCGTGCCCGATGATCTTCAGCGCGATGTTCTGCTCGATCTCGGTGAGCGCCCGGTCGAGGATCGTCGTCTCGCCCCCCTTGCCGCCCCCCAGGAGACGGTCCAGGATCGGGAAGATGATGGAGGGAGAGATCTCGAGGATCATCTCCCCCTCAAGCGGCTTGGCCGACAGCAGGTTGAAGCAGGTGGGGTTCGACAGCGACATGATGAATTCCGAGTAGGTCAGCTGGTCGATCGAGGCGAGGTGGACGTCCACGACCGTCCGCAGGTAGGTCGACAGCTGGGCGCCCATGTTCCGCGCGAACACCTCGTGGAGATTCTCCAGGGCGCGCATCTGCTCCTTGGAGACGCGCTCCGGGCGCTTGAAGTCGTACCGCGTGACGGCACCGACCCTCGCCTCGCGCCCGACGGAGATGTCGACCTCCCCCTCGTCGACCGCCGCAAGGAGGGCGTCGACTTCGCTCTGGTCCAGGATGTTGCTCATCGGGTGCAGTATGCCCCGCCTAGGGGGGGGATTCAACGACGCCCCCCGGCGGCGATCCCGGGAGCGTCCGCCGGAGGGCACGCACGTCGAACTCGCCCGGCCGCAGGAAACCCCGCGCCCGGACCGCCGCCTCCCGCAGGAACCCGTCCCCGGCGGCCAGCCGGCTGGCCATCCCGTCCCAGTAGGCGTGCAGGTCCTGGAGGGTCCGATGCTCCCCCTCTAGCCTCCGTGCGCGCGAACGCAGGTCCTCGGCCTCGCGCCAGGCTCCGATCAGCCGGGAGGCGCCGCCACGGACGGCGAGCGTGATCGACAGGGCGGTCGCCAGCGCCACGAAGGCGATCCGGGAGATCCGGTCGTCCGGCCCCTCTGGGGTCATCGGCGAGCCCCGTACCGCCCCGGGAGCGATTCCTCGATCCGCAGGAGCCGGTTGTACTTCGCGACCCTTTCGCTTCGGCAGGGGGCGCCCGTTTTGATCCAGCCGCACCCGGTTCCGACCGCGAGATCCGCGATGAACGTGTCCTCGGTCTCCCCGGAGCGGTGCGAGACGATCGCCGTCCAGGAGGCGTCGTGCGCCATCCGGACCGCCTCCAGCGTCTCGGACACGGTCCCGACCTGGTTGAGCTTGATGAGGATGGCGTTCGATGACCGCTCCGCGATCCCGCGCCGCAGCCGCTCCGGGGACGTCACGTACAGGTCGTCGCCGACAACGCCGACGTTGGACCCCAGCGCGGCGGTCAGGCGTCCCCACGCCTCCCAGTCGTCCTCGGCCAGGGGGTCCTCCACCGAGATGATCGGATAGCGCGCGCACAGGTCGCGGTAGCGCTCGATCAGGTCGTCCGCGCTCCCCTTCTCGATCCCGAAGAGCGTATACCGGCCGTTCTCGCACAGTTCCGTCGCCGCCACGTCGAGGGCGATCGCGACCTGCTCGCCGGGGCGGTACCCGGCGTCCACGATCGCCTCGATGAGGAGCCGCAGCGCCTCCTCGTCCGAGGCGAGGTCCGGGGCGAATCCCCCCTCGTCGCCGACGGCGGTCGCCAGGTGCGCCTTGCGCAGCCGCTCGCGGAGCCGGTCGTACGTCTCGCACCCCCAGCGGAGCCCCTCGGCGAAGGAGGGCGCCCCCACCGGGACCAGCATGAACTCCTGGACGTTGATGTTGTTGTCCGCGTGCGCGCCGCCGTTGAGGACGTTGAGCATCGGGACCGGCAGCGCGTTCGGGCGCTTCCCTTTCATCCGCTCGTGGAGCGGAACCCCCAGCGCGACGGAGGCGACCCGCGCGCACGCCATCGACGCGGCCAGGATCGCGTTGGCGCCCAGCCGCGATTTGTTCGGGGTCCCGTCCAGGTCGCGCAGCGCGCGGTCGATCCCCTCCTGGTCCAGGGCGTCCTTCCCCCGAAGCGCCGCGGCGATCTCCCCGTCGATGTGCGAGACCGCCTTCCGGACGCCGCGGCCGGCGTACCGTGTTGGATCCCCATCCCGCAATTCGAGCGCCTCGTGGGTCCCCGTGGACGCCCCCGAAGGGACCCTCGCGGTCGCCGAGGCGCCTCCCGCCACGGCCACCTCCGCCTCGACCGTGGGGCGGCCGCGGGAGTCGAGGATCTCGCGCCCGCGGACCTTCTCGATCCGGAG
>JACQRN010000313.1 GCA_016206515.1 Planctomycetota bacterium
GTCCTGACCCCCTCCCAGGACGTCCTGGACGACGTGCGGTGCCGGAATCCGCGCGCCCGCCTGCTCCCCCACGGCGTCGACCTCGCGCATTTCGCGCGCGCGCTGGACGAGGCCACGCCCCTCCCCGCGGATCTCGCCGCGATCCCGAGACCCCGGATCGGCTTCTTCGGCGTCGTCGACGAGAAGTGGCTCGACCTGGCGCTTCTCGAATGGCTCGCGCGGCAGAGACCCGCGTGGTGTTTCGTCCTGGTTGGAGCGCTCGTCAACGTGGATCCGACCCGCTGGGCCTCCATCCCGAACCTTCGTTGGCTCGGGTGGCGCCCCTACGAGTCGCTCCCCGGATACTGCCGGGGGTTCGCCGCCGGGATCATCCCGTTCGCCGCCTCCGAGCTGACCCGCAAGGCGCGCCCCCTGAAGATGAAGGAGTACCTCGCCGCCGGGCTCCCCGCGATCTCGACCGTCCCGCCGGAAACCGGGTACGAGCGCGTCGTCCGCCACGCCCCCTCGCGCGAGGCGTTCCTTGCAGCGCTCGACGCGGTGGTCGCGACCGGGACGGCAGCTGGGCGGGAAGAGCGGCTCGCATCCGTGCGCGGCGATTCGTGGGACGCGCGGGCGGAGGAGGCGTGAGAACTGCTCGCCGAAGCGATCCGTACCCGGGCTACCGGGTAGGGCGGGCTTCATGCCCGCCCGGGTGACGGAGGCATCGGAGGCTCGTCCCTCCGTTCGAGGTTCCGCCGCGCCGCTTCGACGAATTCCTGCGAGATCTCCCGCCAGACCCCTGTGCGGATCCGGATGATCCGCAGCGCGGCGCGCTCCAGGAGCGCCACCATCGCCACGACGCAGAACACCTGTCCGAGGAGGATCAGGCCGTCCGTCACCGCCAGATCGACCAGGACCAGCGCGTTGATCCCGAGGGAGAAGGCGAACAGGTAGATCAGGAGCACCGCCTGCCGCTGCGTCATCCCCAGGTACATCAGGCGGTGCTGGAGGTGGCTCGTGTCGCGCGCGGTGAGGGGGCGGCGGGAGACGAGGCGGATCAGCATCACGCCGAGCGTGTCGTAGAGCGGGACCCCGAGGATCAGGATCGGCATCGCCACCGGCAGGACGTTCGCCGACCCCGGCCGCATGAACGTCGCCTCGAGGACGGTGACCGACAGGAGGTACCCGATGAGCATGCTCCCGCTGCTGCCGAGAAAGATCCGCGCGGGGGAGAAGTTGAAACGAAGGAATCCCAGGAGGGCGCCTTCCAGAACCATCAGAAGGGCGACGACCAGCGGCTGGTCGAGCCGCGCCATCGCGACGACCAGCAACCCCGTGCTGATCGCCCCGACCCCCGCCGCCTCCCCGTCGGCGCCGTCGAGGAGGTTCATGGCGTTCGTGATTCCGACGATCCAGAGGACGACCAGCGGCCCGACGACGGCGATCGGGAGGCCGAAGAACTCCGGCCGGACCCCCGCGGCGACGACCGCCCCCGCCAGCGCGGCCTGGAGAAGGAGCCGGGTCCACACGGGGAGGCGGCGCAGATCGTCCCAGAGCCCCAGGGCGAATATCCCGGCGCCGGCCAGGAGGATCGTTCCAAGGCGCGGCAGGACCCCCGTGCCGCCGATGTTCTGGAGGTAGAAGGCGATCCGGCCCGGCGGCGTCCATCCAAGCCGTCCGCCGAGCGCAAGGAGGCCCACCGCGAGTCCCGCCAGCAGAACCCCGTAGAACGCCGCGAAGACCGCGACGCCCCCCAGCAGGGGGATCGGCTCGCGGTGGATCTTCCCCTCCGCGGGACGGTCGAGGATCCCGAGGCGGCGCGACAGGCGGATCGCCAGGGGGCAGGCGACGAGCGAGACGAGGAGCCCGGCGAGAAGCAGGCCGACCTGAACCTCCAGTTGCAGGGTGTGCGGATCCATTCAGCGGTTCACGCGCTTGTAGTCGCTCGCGCAGACGCGGTTGCTCAAGCCCAGGAGGTTGCGCGCCGCGTAGAGGAGCATCCGCATCCCCACGCCGAGCGCAACAAGAGGGTAGATCCAGGACGGGTACCGATCCTGCAGGTGCTTGTGGTAGTACCGGAACATCCCCCGGTGGAAGTCGAGGATCAGGAACAGCCCCCCCAGACTCGCGCTCTCCCCCCCGTAATGCACCACCGGCGGCCCCGGCACATAGTAGATGCGCCACCCCTCCTTGCGGATCCGGAAGACCCAGTCGGTGTCCCCCACGTAGAGGAAGTATCGCTCGTCGAGGAGCCCCACGGTGTCGATCGCCTCCCGGCGGAACATGCAGCACGCCAGGGACGCCATCTCGACCTCGTCGAGGCGGGCGTAGTCGCGATCGACCTGGTAGTAGTTCCGGATCGACGGGCACCCCTTCCAGATCTTGTGCACCCCCAGCGTGTGCAGGAGCGTGACGGGAAGGTCCGGGAGCGACCGGCAGGAGAGCTGCGGCGTCCCGTCCGGGTTGGCGAGCGTGGTCCCGGCGGCACCGGCGCGGGGAGTCGCGTCCATGAAACCGGACAGGACGTCGAAGGTGTTCCCGCGCAATTCCAGGTCCGAGTTCAGGAGGACCACGTACCGCCCCCGCGCGGCGCGGAGCCCCGCATTGTTCGCGCAGGCATACCCGAGGTTGCGCGGCTGGACGATCAGGCGCGCGCGCGGGAACCGCTCGCGCACCGCCTCGGGACTTCCGTCGATCGAACGGTCATCGACGACGATCAGTTCCCAGAGGCGCGACGGCGGGTGGCGGTGGATCGACTCGATGCACTGAAGAAGCAGGTCGCGCGTGTTGTAGTTGACGACAAGAAGGGAGATTTCTGGAGCGTCCGGCGTCCGGGGCCCGCCCTGAGCGAGGCCCGTTCCGCGGGCCGAGTCGAAGGGTCCGGCGTCCGGCATCCGCTAGACCCGGCCCTGCCCGAGAAGGCCGCGCGCGGAGAGTTCCTCCTCCGCGCGGACGGCGAGCGAGCCGATCGTCGGCTGCGTGCGTGCCCAGGCGACCAGCTCGCGGATCCCGTCGGCGAACGGGACCTCCGGACGGTATCCGAGGTCGCGCGACGCGCGGGAGATGTCCGCGCAGGCGTGGCGGATATCCCCGAGGCGGTACCTTCCCGTGACGGAGGGCGCGTCCGGGACGCCGAGCGCCGAGGCGATCTCGCGCGCGGCCTCACGTAGCGTGACGGGACGGCCCGCCCCGACGTTGTAAACCGTCCCCGGCGCCTCGGGGCGGTCGAGCGCCAGCAGGATCGCTCGGACGGCATCGTCGACATGGACGAAGTCGCGGGTCATCCCGCCGTCCTCGTAGAGCGGCATCGGCTCGCCCGCCATCCCCTTGGCGACGAACAGGGGCAGGATCCCGGTGTACGGGTTCCGGAGCGCCTGCCCCGCCCCGTAGACATTCTGGAACCGGAGGGAGATCCCTCCCACGACACTCGATCGCGTTAGGGTCGACAGGAGGATCTCCTGCTGCCACTTCGTGGCGCCGTAGACGGAGGCCGGGTCCGGCGCGAGGTCCTCCGGGGTCGGCATCGCGCGCGCCTCGACGCCGCACCTCGGGCAGACCGGCTCCCAGAGCCCCGCCGCCAACCTCGCTGCCGCACGCGGGGCGGGGCGCACGACGCCGCAGGCGGGGCACCGGCA
>JACQRN010000286.1 GCA_016206515.1 Planctomycetota bacterium
CCTCGGTGCCGGGGAGCACGGGCACGCCCGCCCGCGAGGCGATCCCGCGGGCGCTCAGCTTGTCGCCCAGCGCGCGGATGGATCCCGGCGAAGGGCCGATCCAGGTAAGGCCCGCCTTCTCGACCCGCTCCGAGAACGCGGCCGACTCCGATAGAAACCCGTAACCGGGATGGATCGCGTCCGCCTTCGCGGATGCGGCCACGTCCAGGATGCGCGTCGGGTCGAGGTAGCTCTGCGCGACGGGCGCCGGACCGACGGGGTAGGCTTCGTCCGCCGCGAAGACGTGGGGCGCGTCGCGGTCCGCCTCGGAGAAAACGGCGACCGACCGGATGCCCATCTCGCGGAGCGTGCGACAGATCCGGATCGCGATCTCGCCGCGGTTCGCCACCAGGACCTTCTGAATCGGCATCGGCGGATTCCTCGAGGATCGCTAGAGCGGGATGGACCCGTGCTTCTTGGGCGGAAGCGACTGGCGCTTGTGCCGGAGTGCTACCAACGCGCGGATCAGCCGCGGGCGGGTCTCCTGAGGCTCGATCACGTCGTCCAGGTATCCGAGACCCGCGGCGACGTAGGGATTCGCGAACTTCTCATTGTACTCGGCGACGAACGCGGCCCGCGTCTTCGCCGGATTCTTCGACTGCTCGATCTCCTTCCGGTAAACGATGTTCACAACACCCTCCGCGCCCATCACCGCCAGCTCGGCCTGGGGCCAGGCCACGTTGTAGTCGCCCCGGATGTGCTTCGAGGACATGACGTCGTAGGCCCCGCCGTACGCCTTGCGCACGACCACCGTGAGCTTCGGGACCGTCGCCTCGCAGTAGGCGTACAGGAGTTTTGCGCCGTGCTTGATGATCCCGCCGTACTCCTGCGCGGTCCCGGGGAGGAACCCGGGGACATCCTCGAAGGTGACCAGCGGGATGTTGAACGCGTCGCAGAACCGGACGAAGCGGGCGCCCTTGAGCGACGCGGCGATGTCGAGCACCCCGGCGAGGACCGCCGGCTGGTTCGCCACGACGCCGACCGGGCGGCCGCCGAGCCGTCCGAACCCGACGAGGAGGTTCCGGGCGTGCCGGGGCTGGATCTCCAGGAAGGAATCGATGTCGAGGACGCCGCGTAGGACCTCGTGCATGTCGTACGGCTTGTTCGGGTTCTGGGGGACGATCGTGTCGAGGGCGCGCTCGCACCGGTCGGCCGGGTCGTCGCAGGGGAGTTCGGGCGGGTCGGCGGTGTTGTTCGCCGGGAGGTACGAGAGCAGGCGCCGCACGATCGCCAGGCACGCGGCGTCGTCGGCGCCGGTCAGGTGCGCCACGCCGCTGCGCTCGGCGTGAACGCCAGCTCCGCCGAGGTCGGCGTGCGAGACCGTCTCGTTCGTGACGGTCTTCACGACATCGGGGCCGGTGACGTACATCGTGGCGGTCGATTCCGACATCACGATGAAGTCGGTGATCGCGGGGGAGTAGACGGCGCCGCCCGCGCAGGGGCCCAGGATCGCGCTGATCTGCGGAATCACGCCCGAGGCGAGCGTGTTGCGCAGGAACAGGTCGGCGTAGGCGCCCAGCGACACGACCCCCTCCTGGATCCGCGCGCCCCCCGAGTCGCACAGGCCGACGACCGGCGTGCCGACCTTCATCGCCAGGTCCATCACCTTGCAGATCTTCGCCCCGTGCGCCTCCGACAGGGACCCCCCGAAGACGGTGAAGTCCTGCGCGTAGACGAAAACGGGGCGTCCCTCGACGAGGCCATGGCCTGTTACCACCCCGTCCCCCAGGGGGCGATAGCCGTCCATCCCGAAGTCGTCGCAGCGGTGGGTGACGAACCGGTCGATCTCCTCGAACGTCCCCGTGTCGAGCAGCAGGTCGACCCTCTCGCGGGCGGTCAGCTTCCCCTTGTCATGCTGCGCCTGGACCCGCCCGGGACCTCCGCCGGCGAGCGATTCGTCGGCGAGTACGCGCAGCCGGGCGCGGGGGTTTCCGGCGTTCTCCGGACGGGGCTCCTTCTTCGACCGTGCCAAGGTAGTCGTGAGTCTAACGGGGAAAGAGGAGTCCCCGCGATCGATCCCTCTCCCTATGATGGATGGTGCGGCGATGGGAGCGAGACGGATCGAGCGACGATTCTCGACCGCCCTCTTTGTGACGGCGGTTCTCCTTGCCGTGTCGGGGGGGGTGTTCCTCCTCTTCCATGACCGCGCGTTCTCCGGGGTCGTCCTCCCGCTTGCGCTTTGCTTCTCCTCGGACGGCGTGGTCGAGATTGCGACGCGGGAGAACCTAGGCGGGATCCAGCGCCACGTGGCGTTCTTGCTCGTACTCCTCGGCGCCGCGACGGCGTTGTACCGCGCCCTCTGGTGGTGGGGGATCTCCCCCCTCCGTGAGGCGGTGTCCGCCCCGGTGCTGCTCGCCCCGCCGGGGCGGCGCGAGGGGGTGGCGCTCGTCGTGCTCCTGCTTGCGGGGGGGGCGCTCCGCCTGCACGGGATCGATCGCAGCCCTTACTACGACGAGGCGATCACCGAGGTGTTCTTCGTAGACGCTCCCACGCTGTGGGAGACCGTCTCGCGCACATACGTCTTCACGAACCACCAGGGGTACTCCGTGTTGGCCCGTTGGAGCCGGGCGGCTTTCGGGGAGGGAAACTGGTCGCTGCGCCTTCCGGCGTTCGTCCTGGGACTCCTCGGCCTGTACGTCCTCTGGGGGTTTGTGCGGGAGCGCCTCTCCCCGCAGGTCGCTGCAGTGGCGCTCGCGATCGCGGCGCTGTTCCCCGTACACGTTGAGTGGAGTAAGGAGGCGCGCGGCTACACGGGGGTTTTTCTCCTGTCGGTCCTGTCCTGCCGACTGTTCCTCAAAATCCTCCAGCAGCCCTCCCTCGCTCGCGCCCTCCTCCTGTCCGCCGTCAACGCGCTGGCGGGATTCTTCCATCTCTACGCCGTGTATCTGCCACTCTCTCAGGCGATCGTGCTCCTTCTTCTGGCCGTCCGGGCGCGCGGCTGGGCGTGGGCGGCCCTGCCGGAGGCGGCGCTCTCGCGCGGCGCATTCCGGGTCCTTGGCCTCGCCTTCCCGCTCTCCGCGCTTCTCCTCCTGGCGGGGGTCTGGCCGACACTTCCGGAGTACATGCGCTCCATGGAGGCGACCGCGGGGCGCACCCCGCACCTGACGCTCCCGCTCCACTTGGTCGAGGCGCTCTGCGGCTATCCTCCGCTCCTTCTGATCCCCTTTCTGCTCGCCCTCGTGGTCTGCGGTGTGCGCACGATGTCCGGCACGCACCTGGGGCCGCTGCTACTGGTGATGTGTGCCCTTCCGTTTCCGGCGATCCTCTTGCTCCGCCCGCGCGATGCGTACCCTCGCTTCTTCGCCTACGCCTTCCCGATCTTCCTCATGATCATGGCCATCGGAGCGGTACGGGTATGGGCGGAGCCACGGCGTCGGTGGGCGCTCCGTGCGCCCCTCCTGCTTCTGGCGGGCGCGACGTTCCTGTCGTGGGGAAGGGAGTCCCTTTCCCCGGGGGTTTCCGAGGGGTTCAAGGATGCGGCCCGTGGGATGCGCGCCGACGCACCGTCCGACACGGCCTGCTGCGCCTTGGGGCATTGCGCGCAGGTGCTGGCGGCGTACGCGGGCCCCGGTACGCGTGTACTCTCTTACGAGGAGGAGCTCCTCGACCTGCGCTGCGCGCACCCGGAGGTCCGGTGCGTGTTCCGGACGGCGTATCCATCGGGGGTTCCCGTCCCTCGCGTTGCCGGTGTGAGGCCGATCCTGCCGCTGGAGGACTGGATGAGAAGAATCCTCTCTGAGGCGGACGAGGTCCGGCGTTACGGCAATGTCTCGGTCTGCATCCTCCGTTCCTTCCCCGCCGGACCGGAGTAGGCCGCTTCGGGAAACGTATCGAGCGGCATTGGGCAGTAGGCACATAAAACAGCGCGCCCCGGCGGGTGGACCGGGGCGCGCGTGGATCGAAGACCGCTGATCCCGCTAGAAGGACTCATCTTCCTCCGGTTCCTCCGGCCCATGCCCCCGACCGTTCCCCTGGCCGTGCCCGTCGCGCCCCTCCCCCTCGCCGTGGTCGCGCACGCCGTGGTTCCCGTGCCGCGGATGGCGCTCGGGACGGGGACGCCCTTCGCTCTCTGCCCCACCCTCGTCGCGCTGCTCCGGGCCGCATCCGTTGCGGTTCTCCCGGTTCATGCGGCGGTAGTGCTCCCAGCGTTCCTCGGGGGATGCGTTCTCCAAGATGTGCTGGCGGATCCCACGCAGGATCTCCTCGCGCTCCTCGGGGCAGGCGTTCTGCAGGCGCTCGCGGACTTCGGGATGCTCCCCCAGGAACCGTTGGAGCCGCTCGCGCCCCTCATCCCGGCAGGGGGGCTCGTCGCCCCCGTCGCGCCGCTCCTGTCGGCGCTCGCGGATCCTCTGCAGGATCTCCCGGCGCTGCTCGGGGTCCATGTTCTTCAGGCGTTCGGCCAGCTTCGGATGGTTCTGGAGGAACTGCTGGAGCCGCTCGCGCCGGCCCTCGCCGCCGCGCGACCCGCAGCCCCCGTCGCGCCGCTCTTGCATCCTCTCGCGCATGCGCCGGAGGAACTCCTCGCGCTGCTCGGGCGAGGCGTTCTCGAACTTCTCGCGCGCCTCGGGATGCTCCTCGAAGAACCGGCGCATCCTCTCGCCGGGTTCGCCCCGCTGCTCGCCGCACCCGTCCCGCCTCTCCCCGCGGCGCTCGTGCCTGCCGCGCAGGAACTCGCGCCTTTCCTCGGGGGAGGCGTTCTGGAACCGCTCGCGGAAATCCGCGCGCCTCTGCTGCCGGCGTTCCTGGAACTCCTGCTTCCGTTCCGGGTTCATGCCGCGGATGCGCTCCCCGATCCCCCTGTTACGCTCGCCGCCCCGCGGCTCGCCGCCGCGCGGCTCGCCGCACCCCGCGCCGCACCTGGGTCCGTTCCCCCGCCCCTCCTCCGCGATCGCCGCTCCCGACCCGGCCATCCAGGTTGCCACCGCAGCCGCCGCGATCACCAGAGTCCTCTTTGCCGTATTCATCGCACGCCTCCTTTCGGCTCTGGATTGGGGTATCACAATGTGTATGCCGAATCTATTGGATACATA
>JACQRN010000285.1 GCA_016206515.1 Planctomycetota bacterium
CCCCCCCCCCCCCCCCCCCGCGGGATCTCGGGAAGACCGCGCAGGCGCCAGAAGATCTCGCGCAGATCCGCCGGATCCGAGACGGTCCACGTCGGGTTCGGCTTGCCCGAGGACACGTTCCGCGAGATCTCCAGGGTGAATCCCGGGGGGAATTCGAAGGGGCGATCGATCCCGTGAAGGAGTCCCTGGGCGCGCGCACACACCTCGGGGTCGGCGTGTTTCACAGCACCCTCCAGGGCGCCGCGCGCACCCTCACCGAGAGCACGTAGGGCTGCCGTGGCGGCCTCGCGTTCCTCGAAGGAGTCGCTGGCGAGCCGCTCGATGTGGCGCGAGGCATCTCCCGCTGCGCCCGATGGCGGCGCGGCGCGCATGGCGGCTATCGTGAAGTTGGCCTGCTCCGATGTGAGCCCCCCCGTCCAACGCCCCTCCGGGTTGTGTTCGCAGGCGACGGTATGGCCGTACGTGCAGCGCACCGAGTAGGTCCCGTGTGCGCGCGCGGGTGTACCGATCGCGCCTCGGGGGCGCGCTTCGCAGGCCAGTTCGCGTTTCTCCCCGGGTTCGAGGATGAAATCGATTTCCACCGGTTCGTCGGATCGAGGTTCCAATCGCGGCTCGAACGCAAGGTGGGTCCCGTCGGGCGTGGTCAGGGTCCAATGGAGATAGGCGTGCTGGGAGAGCCAGGCGTTCCGATTCCAGTCGCGCTGAATCGGGGCCCACGGGGCCGGCAGGACGATCCGCACCCTCTCGCTCTCCTCGTTGACGAATGTCGCCACGAGACGGACGGGTTCTCCGGCGCGGAGCTCGGCGGGGGTCACGCGCGCCTCGAGGCGCAACCCGCTCGGCGTTGGTTGCGCCTCGTCCTGCGCGCGCGCTTGGGGCAGTCCCGACAGGATCGCCAGGATCCCCGCAGCAACCCCTGTCCGTCGCATTCTTCCGTTTCTCATGTTCCAGCCCCGGACGCCGTTACGGCGTGCCGTTACGGCATGTTGTCGCGCTCCTCCATTTCGGGCATCTCCTCTTGCTGCGGCGCTCGCATTTGGCGTGTCTGTACGGATGTCTGCGCGTCTTCGAGGGTCTGTCTCTGTTGATCTTGTTGTGGCGGGGGTTGATTTGGGGCGGCGCGGTCAGTTCGTGTTCGTGCGAATGGGGAGCGGGGGGGCGGGTCCCGCAAGGCGATGTCGCCGACGGGCGCGGGCTCTGGCGCTGCGGCAACGGGGAGTTCAGGGGTTTGCGGTGCCGGCGTATCGCATGCGGCGGGTTGCGCCGTAGGCGAGGCGTTCCCCGTGCGCGAGCACGCAAGCGCCGCGGCACCCGCGGCGGCCAGAGCGGCAGAGGTCAGGAGGGTCGTCACGGTTTTCGCGGTCATCTGTTTCTCCTCTCGGTCAGGGTCTGCGGGAAGCCTAGGCCGGGTCTCTCCCGGATACTCGTTAAGGTTTTGTAAAAACCGGGGATGGGGAACAGGCGTGCGGTACCCTGTCGGTCGGTCCATGCGCATCCTCCGTTGCGGCGTCGGGTGGTCTGGGATCGAGGAGGCGCTCGCATCGCGCCTTGGGAAGGGATCCGAGGTCGTCGTGGCCGACCCGGCAAGGCCCATCCCCGAGCAGGCGCGCGGGTTCGAGGTCCTGGTCCCCTCCGCCGTGCGGATCGACGGGGCGTTCCTCGACCGGCGCCCGTCCGTGCGTCTGGTCCCCCGCGCGGGGGTTCGCTGCGGCGTCGATCGCGCGCTCCCACGCCTCGACGTCGAACAGGAACGGCCCCATCCCTCCGGCGAAGGCGATCTTCCCGTCGGTCCCGATGACGAACAGCCTCTCGGGCCACGCCACGTAGGCTCGGTTCACCGCATCGTCCATGCCGTCGAGGAGGGCGGGGATCGTCAGGCCGAGGTTTCGCACGCAGGAGGAGGCCGCCTCGCCGCGCGCCTCGCTTGTCGCCGGGTCCGGGATCTCGACGCGCCCGACGTTCGGCCGGATCTGCCAGCCGTCGGTCGGGTGTGCCTCGCGGATGTAGACCAGGCGGAACTCCACGCGATCCTTGAACCGCTGGAAGATCGCCTCGAGGCGTCCCGCCTCGGCGCGGAAGGGGGGTCAGGTGTACGACCCGAAGACGAGCGCCACCGGGCGCGTCCCGCGCATCGAGGAGAGCGTGAACGGCTCGCCCCCGCCCGCGGGGGTGAGGGTGAAATCGGGCGCGTCGTCCCCGGCGCGCAGCGCGAACCGCTCCCGGGCACAGAGCGTTGCGATCGCCTCCGGCTGGGACCGGAGGGTGCCCGGTCGGAACGGGTCCTCCCAGATCGCCCGGTACCGCTCCTCGCCCAACTGGCCGCGCGCCGCCTCACGCATCGTATCGATCCGCTGGCGCACCTCCTCGGGCTCGATCGGTCGCTCCGGCCGCGGCGGCGCGACACCGTCGGCGAGGACCGGCAGGGCCAGGGTCACCGCCGCGGCCCACGCCTTGCGGTGAATGCGCACGGACGAAGTATCGGACGGGACGGCGGTGCGATGCAACCGGGAGATGGGTGGACCCTGGTTACCTTCCGTCCCATGGGATCGGCTTGTGGGAGTCCGCGTAGGCGCGAAGCCATGTCTCCAAGCCGCGTTCGTCGCGGAAATGCGTCTCCGATGTGCGGTCGAGATCTGGGCTCCGGGTGATACGGCCCCCATACACGACGCAGAACCCGCCCGTCGGAAGGTAGACGTAGAAGGATCCGAACCCCTCCCTGCCGCCTGCATCCGCGGCGGGAAGTCCTCCCAGGCGCCATAGGATCTGGCGGATCTCGGCGGGATCCGTGACGTGCCAGAAAGGGGGGGGCACCCCGGAAGTGATGTTGTGCGAGATATTCAGGACGAACCCCGGTGGGACCTCGATCGCGCGGATCTCCGCTTCGCGCGCGGCCGCCCTCTCGCTCTCGCGTTTCTCCCACGCCTCGATCCATGCGTCCAGTTCGGGGGAGGGGAGCCAAGTCCCACCGCACGATTCGCTTGCAGACGGGCCGTTGTGCAGGAAGACCCCGTCCTCGCGCACGATGTAGACGGCGCCCTCCCCCTCGGACGAGAGCGGAAGGATGAGGATCCGGTGATGTCCGACGTCGAGCCCCCCGTCCGGGACCCGGGCGTTCGAGGGGCGAAGCGTCGCCAGGAGGGCGGCCAGGGAGCGCGCATCGTCCCCTTCCACGGCACCGATTTCCATCCAGCCGTAGGAGAGGGCATCGATCCGGAAGGAGGGGGTGCTTTCCTCTGCGGGGGGCGGCGATTCCTGCCCGGTCGGCTCTTGGGCGAGTAGGGTCCCGGCGAGAAGCGTCAGACACAGGGTGGTTGCAGTCCGGGTCATGGTTCCCTCCTCGCGGCTACCGTATCCGCTCCCACAGGGGATGGCACGTTACGAGTTTGTAAAATGGGGCGGTGCGAATCCTGCGGTGCGGGGTCGGTTGGTCCGGCATCGAGCAGGCTCTTGCCGCGCGCCTGGGGGGAGCGCACGAAGTCGTCGTTGCCGATCCGGCGCGGCCGATCCCCGAGTCTGCGCGCGGGTTCGAGGTCCTGGTCCCCTCCGCGGTCCGGATCGACGGCTCGTTCCTCGACCTCTGCCCGAGCGTGCGTCTGGTCCACCGCGCGGGGGTCGGGTACGAGGGGATCGACCTGGAGGCGGCGAAGGCACGCGGGGTCGCGGTGTGCAATGCCCCGGGGACGAACCCGGTCTCGGTCGCGGAGTTCGCCCTGATGCTCATGCTGATGCTGGCGAGAAAGGTCCCGCTCGCCTCGCGCCTCCTGCGCGAGGGGGGCGTGGGGCTCCCGAACGGGATCGAACTGGCGGGGCGCTCCGCGCTGGTGGTCGGCGCGGGCGCCTGCGGGACGGCGCTGGCGGTCCGCCTGTCTGCGCTCGGGATGCGTGTCAGCGGGATCCGCCGCTCGCTCGTCCCCCCCTCGGGCGTGGCCTGGGCTTCCTTCGGAGGGGGTGCCGATCTGCCCCGCCTCTTGGAGGGCGCCGAGTTCGTCGTCCTCTGCGTTCCGCTCTCCGACGCCACGCGCCACCTGATCGACGCTGCGGCGCTCGCGCGCCTTCGCCCGGGCGCGTTCCTGGTGAACGTCTCCCGCGGGGCGGTCGTCGATCAGGGGGCGCTCGTCGCGGCCCTGCGCTCCGGGCATCTCGCCGGCGCCGGGCTCGATGTCCTGGAAAAGGAGCCACCCGATCCCTCCGATTCGCTCCTGGCGATGGAGAACGTCGTCCCCCTTCCCCACATCGCGGGATCCACCGAGGAGGCGCTCGCGCGCACGATCGAGATCATCGCGGACAACGTCGGGCGGCTCTCGCGCGGCGAGCCGCTGCGGCACCGGGTGGGGTAGGGGGCGGGCCGCTACGATCCGCCCGGACTTGCGCCCAGGGTGCCGGACTCGACCTCCGGCGCCGTCAGGAACGATTCCCAGGGGCCGAGCCGCGCGCCGGAGGAGAGGCCCGCAGCGAAGTAGACCGCCAGGGCAAGGAAGGACGTGCCGATCAGGACTCGCAGTGAACCGATCCCCTCGTCCTTCTCGCCGTGGAAGCGGTACGCCCCCAGCAGATAGAGGCCGGTCGCCGCGCAGATCGCCCCCCACAGTGCCACGACAACGGGGCGGGTGAAGAGGTCCGCCTCGAGGAGCCCGATGTCGGCGGCCCCCAGGAACTTCAGGGCCGCCCCCAGCTCGACGAACGCGCAGACGTGCTTGACCGTCTCCATCCATCCGCCGCTGCGCGGCATGGTGCGCAGCATCCCCGGGAACGCGGCCAGGAAGAAGAAGGGGAGGGCGATCGTGGCGGAGAAGACCGCCATGCCGAGCCCCGGCAGGAGCCAATTCCCGCTCTGCACCCCCAGCCCCAGGACGGACGCCGCGAACGGCGCGGTGCATGCGAAGGAGGAGACCGAGAAGACGAACCCGAGGAACAGCGCCCCCGCGTACCCGGTGCGGCCCCCTCCCGCGACGCGGTTGACGAGCCCCGAGGGGAGCTTCAGCTCGAATGCGCCGAAGAGTGCGAACGCGAAGACCACGAAGACCGCGCCGACGAACAGATTGACCCACGGGTTGTTTCCGAAGGAGGCAACGCCCCCGTGCTCCTTCATGAGGACGGAGACCGCGATCCCGAGGACCGTGAACATCCCGATGATCCCGATGGAGTAGAGGGCGGCCAGGACGAGACTTGCGCGGCCGGTCTTCTCCTGTTTTGAAAAGAAGGCGATCGTGACCGGGACCATCGGGTAGACGCAGGGGGTCAGCAGTGTCGCGAGCCCCCACCCCGCGGCGAACAGGCAGAACGACCAGACCCCCTTCCGGAG
>JACQRN010000287.1 GCA_016206515.1 Planctomycetota bacterium
GGAATCGAGGAGTTCGTCGCGCGCGGGGACCTGCTCGACCGCACAATGCTCGTGTACACCCCCGCGATCCCGGACGGCGCGCGGCGCTCGGAGCGCACGTTCTGGCAGGAGTTCGAGCGGGAGGCCCCGGCCATCTTCGGCGCGATCCTCGATGCACTGGCTTCCGCGCTGCGGAACGTCGGGAGCGTTCATCTCGAATCGGTCCCTCGGATGCGGGACTCGATCGAGTGGGTGACCGCCGCGGAGGGGACGCTCGGCTGGCCGGCCGGGGCGTTCCTCGCCGCCTACAAAGCGAACTGCGCAGAGGCGGAGGGGATCGCGTTCGAGTCCTCCCCCGTCGCGGCGGTCCTCCTGCGACATCTCCGCGCCAGCGGAGGGAACTGGGAAGGAACGGCTGGGGATCTTCTGGGGGATTTGGGCGGTCTCGTCGACCCGGACACAAAACACTGGAGCGCCTGGCCCCGGACCCCCAAGGGGATGTCGTCCGCCCTTCGTCGGCTGGAGCCGACGCTGCGGGCGGCGGGCGTCGTCCTGGAGTTCGACAGGACGCCCGGGAGCGGGTCCCGACGGCTCATCCGCATCAGAACAACAGGGGGATCAACCGTCGCACCGACGCAGACCGACGCATCGACGCGGGGAGGTAGCGACGGTGCGACGCAAGGCGACGGTTGCGACGGTTCTTCCCGGTCTTCTTCTGCACCCATCGATCCAGGAGACCCCTCCGTCCGCTCCTGCCGCTACGGTCCGGCCCGACACTACCGTGAGGCGGACCGTCGGGACTTGGTGGCGAGGATCGGGGAACCGATCGGAACATGCCAGGGGCGCGCCTTGCTCCGAGTCTGCAACGGGAACGGGCCGGTGGAGGTGGAGATGGCCGACCGAGTCGGGCATCGAACGTTCCTGCCGCTGCTGGAGGTGCACCGTGACCCAGCGTAGCGCGCCCCCTCCGCTGGACATGGCCGCCTCCTCCCGACTCCTGACGCTGCGCGATGCGGCGGGGCTGCTGGGGATGACGGAGCGGGCGCTGCGCAAGTGGACCGAGCGCGGCCTGGACGCCCCGCCGGTGGTGCGGTTGTCGGAGCGGAGGCTCCGGATTCGGGCCGATGTCCTGGAGCGGTGGATCGAGTCGCGGCCGGAAGCCGGTGCAGATACGGCTTGAATACGTCTTATGGACGCATATAATACTACCGTGAAGAAGCGGGCAACGCTTACGCTCGACAAGGGCGTGTGGAAACTGGCGCAGGATCTTGCCAAGCGGGACCGCCGTTCCGTTTCCAACTTCCTGGAGGTTCTGGTAGAGCAGGAGGCCGAGCGGCGCAGGGCGAGGCCGAAGGAGGGGACGCGATGAACGAGCAGGGGCAGGCGCCGCCGGTGCGTACACGCAAGGCGCGCCGCGAACACGTCTACCTCGACACGCGGACCGGCTGGTGGATCATGGACTTCGTCGACGCCTGGGGGCGTCGGCACCGCGAGAAGGCGGCCAGGACGCGCGAGCTTGCGACGCAGGTCCGGCGCAAGCGGCTGGACGAGGTCGACAGGCAAAAGGCCGGGCTCGGGCTTCTGGCGGCCGACCTGACGTTCCCCGTGCTGATCCGCAAGTACCGCGAGTCCGTCCTCCCCAAGAAGAGCCCTACCACGATCCGGCGCGAGGAGGAGATCCTTCCCCGCCTGGAGGCGACGTTCGGGGACCGGCGGCTCCTCCAGGTCACGCAGGAGGATGTCGAGGCGTTCCAGTCCAGGCGCAAGGACCAGGTCTCGGCCGCAACCGTGAACCGCGAAATGATCGTCCTGCGGCGTCTGCTCTCCAAGGCGGTTGAATGGCGCTACCTATGGGACAGCCCGGCCCGCCGGGTGAAGCAGCTCCGGGAGCAGAACCGGCCTTTCCGCTACCTGACGCGCGAGGAGGCGGACACGCTGGTGGCCGCGTGCGTGGGGCATGTCCGCGTCGTCGTGCTGGTGGCCCTGCATTCCGGGTTGCGGCGCGGGGAACTCCTGGCGCTGCGGTGGCGGGACATCGACTTCGCGCGCGGCGTCCTGACGGTCGCGAACTCCAAGAGCGGCCGCATGCGGCACATTCCGATGAACGAGACGCTTCGGGAGGCGCTCCATGGGGTCGAGCGGATCGTCGGGAGCCCCTACGTGTTCTGCAACGCGGACGGGAAGCCCTACGGCACCGTCAAGACCGGATTCTGGGGCGCGTGCCGGCGCGCCGGGCTGGAGGGGGTCCGCTTCCACGACCTGCGCCATACGTTCGCGTCCTGGCTGGTCATCGAAGGGAAGCCGCTCGCCGTCGTGCGGGAACTGCTCGGGCATGCGTCGTTCGAGATGACGCTCAGGTATGCGCACCTTGCACCGGACCAGAAGGCGGACGCCGTGGCGTCCCTGGACCGTCCGAGGGCCGTTTCGTGACCTCGTTTGGCACACCCGTGGCACACGGCACGATTGCCGAAATACCCGGTTTCCATAAACTGTTGCACCGTCAGAAGTACGCCAGCGTAGCTCAGAGGTAGAGCAC
>JACQRN010000271.1 GCA_016206515.1 Planctomycetota bacterium
GCCCTCACCCTGACGCGCGATCCGGCCCTGCGGCAGCGGATCGAACGGCAGCTGTCACAGGCCGGGCCGGCGGCCCGCTCCGAGTAGCCTGCGGCCGGACGTTACCCGGGCTTGCGGCGCAGTCGCGACCAGAATTCCACGAGCCCCCGCCGCAGTTCCTCGATCGTGCCGTCGTTCGCGAGGAGGTCGGTCGCCCGGGAACGCTTGAGGTCGTCGGGAGCCTGGTGTCGTTCCCGACGCTCCGCCTCGGCCACGTCCCATCCGCGCTCCTCGAGGCGCCGCCGGCGCGTCTCCGGGGACGCCGAGACATACAGGATCCTGTCGCAAGGAAAAAACACCTCCGCCCTTCCGATCAGGAGCGGGATATCGACTGCCGCAAGCGGGCACCGCCGCTCCCGGGCCTGCCGCAGGGAGTCGTGCAACCGGTCCAGCACGAGCGGATGGACGTACGCCTCGAGATCCGCAAGGGCACGATCATCCGCGAAGGCGAGGGCGGCGAGCGCCCGGCGGTCGATGCCGCCGTCCGTGCGCAGGACACGGTCGCCGAACCGGTAAGAAATGCACGCGACGACCCCAGGCCGGTCCAGTACATCCTGCGCGGCACGGTCCGCGTCGAGGTGGATCCCGTCCGCGATTTCGGCCAGCAGGCGGGCCGCTGCGCTCTTCCCGGATCCGATCGCGCCGACGAAGCCGACGAGGATCACGGTTTGGCATCCTCCGCGGCCTCCCGCCAGTTGTCTCCCTGTCCCAGGTGCACGAGCAGGGGGATGGAAAGCGGATGGGCCTCTTCCATCGCCTTCCGGATGCCGGGGACGAGACGCCCCGCCAGGGGGCGCTCCACCTCCAGAAGAAGCTCGTCATGGATCTGCAGGAGGAGCCGCGCGCGCGCGCGGTGGGGGGCCAGCAGGGCGTCGACCCGGACCATCGCGAGTTTGATGAGGTCGGCCGCGGTCCCCTGGACGGTCGTGTTCACGGCGAGCCGCTCGGCGAGGGCCCGGTCCGCGCTCCTGTGGCTGGCGAACTCGGGGATCGGCCGGCGCCGTCCCAGTAGCGTACGGACCTCCCCCTCGCGCGAGGCCTGCGCTACACAGCGGTCGATGTAGGCGCGCACCCCGGGGAATCTGGCGAAGAACGCATCGATGAACTGCTTGGCCGCATCGTGCCCCACGCCGAGATCCTGGCCGAGGGAATGGGCGGTCTTCCCGTACAGGATGCTGTACGTGACCGCCTTCGCGCGGGAACGCGCCTCCGGAGGGATCTCCCCCTGTGGGTTCGTGAACAGCTGGCGCGCGATCTCGTCGTGGATGTCGGCGCCCGCCAGGAACGCCCCGGTCAGGGTCTCGTCGGCGCTCAGGTGCGCGAGGACGCGAAGCTCCACCTGGGAGTAGTCCGCGCAAAGGAAAACGTGTCCGGCGTCCCGCGGCCGGAACGCCTCCCGGATCTTCCGCCCGAGATCCGTCCGGACGGGGATGTTCTGCAGGTTGGGATCCGAACTCGAGAGGCGTCCCGTGGCCGTGACCGCCTGGTGGAAGGTCGTATGGAGACGCCCCGTTGCCGGGGAGACGAGCGACGGCAGGGCCTCCAGGTAGGTGCCGCGGATCTTCGCCAGGCGCCGGTGCTCGAGGACGATCCCCGGGAGCGGATGGAGGGGGGAGAGGGACTCGAGGACGTCGCTGTCCGTGCTCGGGCCTGTCTTGGTCTTCCTGCGGGCGGGGAGCCCGAGCCGCCCGAAGAGGATGTTCGCCAGCTGCTTCGGGGAGGAGGGGTTGAATGTCTCGCCCGCGGTCCGGTGGGCTTCCGTTTCCAGGAGCCCGAGCCGCCCGGCGACGGTGCCGGAGAGGGCGAGCAGGGCGTCGCCATCCACGGAGATCCCGTGCCATTCCATGTCGGCCAGGATCGGGACGAGCGGGATCTCCACGTCCCGATAGAGCGCCTCCAGGGGCGTGCCGCGCAGCCTCTCCTCGTAGCGCGCATGGAGCCGCCAGGCGACGGCGGCATCGGCCCCGGCGTAGTCCGCCGTGCGCCGCACGGGGACGTCGGCGAGGGTCGCCTCCCCCTTGTCCGGGAGGATCTCCGTGATCTCGGTCATGCGCTCGCCGAATTCCTCGATCGCCAGGGAGCCCAGGTCGTGCGTCCTCGCGTGGGGGCGCAGCAGATGGGAGGTGATCATCGTGTCCCCGCGGATGCCGGCGAGCGCCAGCCCGGCGCGCCGCAGGGATTGGATGTCGTACTTGAGGTTCTGGCCGACCTTGCGGATCGCGGGATCGCCCAGCGGCCCGCCGAGCGCCTCCCGTACGGCCTCGATCGGGAGCGTCCGCTCTCCCGACGGGGCGCGAATGGGAAGGTAGACCGCCTCCCCCTCTGTCCAAGACAGCGAGATCCCGACGAGATCGGCGGAGCGGGGGTCGAGCCCCGTGGTCTCGGTGTCGATCGCGAAGGCGCTCAGGGTGCGAAGCCGGGAGGCCAGGGCCGCCAGGGCGTCCGCCGTGTCGACAAGTCCCGTCCGGACCGCCGGCGCGGCGCCGCCCGGGGAGGCGCCGAGAATCGAATGGAAACTCAGCGACTCCAGATGCGCCCGGAGGGGGGGGGGCATGGCGGATGGCGCGCGGGCGGATTCGAGATCCAGATGGACCGGCACGTCGCTGCGGAGTCGTGCGAGTCCGCGCCAGCACTCGATGTCGTCCCGATGCGCGGCGATCGCCTTGCGCGCCCGCTCGGGAACCTCGGCGAGGCGTTCCAGGAGCGCATCCAGGGTCCCGAACCGCTCGAGCAGGGAGGCCGCCGTCTTGGGACCGATCCCCTCGACGCCCGGGATGTTGTCCGAGGCATCTCCTGCGAGGGTGAGGAGGTCCGCCATCTGATCCGGCCGGACGCCCCAGGTCTTCCGGAACGCGTCCGCGTCCGTCATCTGCCCGGTCTGGGGGTGGACCAGGACGGTCCGATCGTCGAGGAGCTGCCCGCAATCCTTGTCGGTCGTGACCAGGTGCGTGCGCAGGTCGTGCGAGGCGGCCTGCCTGGCGATCGTCGCCAGGATGTCGTCCGCCTCGAACCCCTGCACGCGACAGGTGGGGATACCCCAGAGCGCGAGCGTCTCGCGAAGAAGGTCGAACTGGGGGCGCAGATCCTCCGGGACCTCCGCGCGGTTCGCCTTGTACGCCTCGTAGGCGCGGTGGCGGAACGTGGGGCCCGGGGCATCGAATGCCGCCAGAAGGTACTCCGGCTCCTCCTCGCGCAGGAGCTTCTGGATCGCGCGCACGACGCCGTAGACCGCCTGGACGGGGCGTCCGTCCGGCGCGTTCATCGGGGGCAACGCGTGGAAGGACTGGTAGCAGAGCGCGTGCGTATCCAGGACGAAGAGCCGCCCGCCCGCGCGGACCTTTTCCGCCTTGGGGGAGGGCGATCGCGGGGCTCGTCGCGGGGTCGGGGCGTGCACGGAAGGGTCCTGTGTTATTCTATTCGCGGAGGGACCCATGGGGATCCGGATCACATGCCTGGACGGGGCGATCGGCGAGGCGGAACGCACCCGCGCGCGCCAGATGGCACAGACGTTGGCGGCAACGGAGGGCGCGCCCGATGTGCGCGTCGTGCTGGACCGGCAGCGTCATGAGGCGTACGTGGAGATTCTCGTGCGCTTCCCCCGGGGGCAGGTTTTCCTCGGCGAGGGGAGGGCCCGGACGCACGAGGCGGCCCTCGCCGCCGCGGCGGGCCATGTCGAAAGCCAGTGGAGTCGGCACCGCGAGCGGCGCCTCTCGGGACGGCGGAGCGCGCGCACGCGGGAATCGTGATGACCACCCGCCAGGTCACCCTCACGAACCGGTACGGCCTCCACGCACGCCCCGCCAGCAAGTTCGTCACCATCGCGCACCAGTTCCACTCCGACGTCCGGGTATCGAAGGACGGTCGCGATGTGAACGGGAAGAGCATCATGGAGATCATGCTTCTGGCGGCCGAGCCGGGCTCCATCCTGGAGATCCGCGCGGAGGGGCCGGACGCCGAGGCGGCCGTCTCTGCGCTCACCGGGCTCGTGCAGCGCAACTTCGACGAGGACGCCGCGGTCGAGGGATGACGCCGTGGAGATCCTGAAGGGGATCAGTGCGGCGCCCGGTGTGGCGATCGGCCCCGCCATGATCCTCGACACCGAGGAGTATCGGATCTCGCGCCGCACCGTGCCGGTCGCCGGCGTCGACGAGGCGATCGAGAGACTCCGGCACGCGATCGCCTCGTCGCGCGAGGAGGTCGAGGGGGAGAAGCGCCTCTTCTCGGACCGGGTGGGCCCGCGCTTCGCGGAGATCTTCAGCGCGCACGAGTGGTTCCTCGAGGATCCGGCCATCGTTCGCGAGCTGGAGACCGGCATCCGCGAGAAGCGGTACACGCCGGAGTATGCCGTGTCGCGCGTCTACCGGCGCTATCGCAAGATGTTCGACGAGATCGAGTCCGGCCACCTCCGGCAGCGCGTGTCCGACGTGGTCGACACCGAGCGGCGCCTGCTGCGGCATCTCCTTGGGGCGCGCCGGAAGGACCTGGCGAGCCTGGAGGTGCCCGTGGTGCTCGTCGCTCACGACCTGACTCCTTCCGAGACCGCGCGCCTCGACCGGAAGAACATCGCCGGTTTCGCGACCGACGTGGGCGGACCGACCTCGCATACCGCGATCGTCGCGCGCGCCCTGGAGATCCCCGCCGTCGTCGGTCTGGGTTCCGTTTCGATGGAGGTCTCGGGGGGGGACGAGATGATCGTCGACGGGACCCGAGGGCTGGTCATCGTCTCCCCGGACACGGATACGGCGAAGAAGCACCGCGCGATGGGCCGGAACTTCCACGAGCACGAGCGCTCCCTGGCGCGGAAGCTGCGGGACGTGCCGTCCGTGACGAGGGACGGCCAGGCGGTCCGCCTGATGGCGAACATCGAGCTCCCCCTGGAAATCCCCGGCGCCCTGGAGCACGGGGCCGAGGGGGTGGGCCTGCTGCGTACGGAGTTCCTGTTCGCCGGGGTGCGCGAGGAGCCCACGGAACAGCAGCATTTCGAGACCTACCGCGACGCGCTGCAGACGCTCGGCGGCCGCCCGCTCGTCGTCCGGACCCAGGACCTGGGGGGGGACAAGTACCTCGACGGATCCGAGGGAAGGGAGGAGCCGAACCCGATCCTGGGGTGCCGCTCCCTGCGCCTGAGCTTCCAGCGGATCGACGCCTTCCGGACCCAGCTGCGCGCGATCCTCCGCGCCTCCGCCCACGGGAAGGTCCGGATCCTCTTCCCGATGGTGGGCTCCCTCTCCGAGTGGCGGCAGGCGCGCGGGGTGCTCGAGGAGGTGAGGACCCATCTGCGCTCCAGCGGCGTGCCGTTCGATCCGGACGTTCCCGTGGGCGCGATGATCGAGGTCCCGTCCGCGGCGCTGGTGGCCAGGCACCTCGCCCGGGAATGCGATTTCTTCAGCATCGGGACGAACGACCTGATCCAGTACTGCCTCGCCGTGGACCGCGTCAACGAACGGGTCGCGATGCTCTACCAGCCCGCGCACCCGGCCGTCCTGCGGCTCATCCACGAGACGGTGCAGGCCGCGCAGGAGGCGGGGATCCACGTCAGCGTCTGCGGGGAGATGTCCGGCGACGTGCAGTTCACGATGCTCCTCGTGGGGATGGGCCTTCGCGAGATGAGCCTCGCGCCGATCCTCATCCCGGAGGTCAAGCGGGTGATCTGCGCGCTCGATGCGAACGCCGCGCGCGATCTGGCCCGGAAGGCCTTGCAAATGGGCGACGCCGCGGAGACGCTGGCCCTGCTGCGGGAGCAGACGTCGGAGGCCGCGCCGTGGACGTCCTAGGGGGTGGGTCTGCATGAAGGTATTGATCCTCGGTGCCGGATACGCGACGCGTCTCTATCCCCTGACCGCGACGCGCCCCAAACCGCTCCTCACGGTCGCGGACCGCCCCATGTTGGAGTGGATCCTGGAGGGGCTCTCCGCCGTCGAGGGGATCGACCGTGGGTACCTCGTCACCAACGAGCGGTTCGCGCGACAGTACGCGGCCTGGCTGCGCGACGCGAAGACCCCGTGGCCGGTGGAACTGATCAATGACGGCAGCACATCCGACCAGGACAAGCTGGGCGCCGTGGGAGACCTGCAGCTGGCGATCGAGAAGAAGTCGATCCGGGACGACCTTCTCGTGATGGCCGGGGACAACCTCCTGCGCATGGACATGGGCGCGTTCGCCCGGGAGTTTGCGCGGAGGCACGAGACGCTCGTCGCGCTCAAGGACGTGACGGGGAGCCCGATGATCCGCCGGTACAGCGTCGTCACCCTGGACGCGGACCGCCGCATCATCGATTTCGAGGAGAAGCCGGCGTACCCCCAGTCGAGCCTCATCGCGATCTGTCTCTACCTGCTGCCCGGCGCGGAGCTGCCCCTCGTGGAGCGGTACCTGTCGGAGGGGCACAACCGCGACGCCCCCGGCTACTACATCCAATGGCTCCACCGTGTCACGCGCGTGTACGGGCACGTCTTCAAGGACCTCTGGTTCGACATCGGGGACATCGACTCGTACAACGAGGCGAACCGGGTCTACCAGGGGCTCACACGCTAGAGCGGCCGCGCGGCGCATGGCGCGCGAAGGCGCGGCGCAGCGCGGAGGGCACCGGGACCGGGCGGAAGCGGCGCATATCGACGGAGACCGCCGTGAGGCTCGCGCGGACGGCGGGGGTCCGTGCCCCTGGGCGTCGGATCACGTATTCGAACCGTACCGAGGTGCGCCCGATCGCGGCCACGGCGAGCGAGATTCTCAGGCTGTCGCCGTGATGCAGGGGGCCCAGGAAGTCGGCCTCCAGGTGGACGGTCGGGAAGCCGACGCGCAGGCGGTCGATCACGCGATGGTACGGGATGCCGACGGACCGGGCGAAAAACTCCTCAAAGGCGACGTGCAGGTAATGGAGGACGCGGGGGTAGTACACGATCCCGGCCCGGTCGATGTCGCCGAAGCGGACCGGGACGCGGGCGACGAAGGGGTGGCCTCTCATGTCGTCAGCACGATCTTCCCGAAGACGCCCCGCCCTTCCATCCGGCGGTGCGCCTCGGCGACCTGATCGAAGGGAAGCACCGCGTCGATCACCGGGGCGAACAGCCCGTCCCGGAGGCAGCGCCAGACATCGAGGAACTCGCGCCCGGACCCCATCGTCGAGCCGTGCACGGTCAGCTGGCGGTAGAAGATCTGGCGCAGGTCCTCGACCGGATCGTACCCGGTCGTCGCACCGCAGGTCACCAGGGTCCCCCCGCGACGCAGCGAGCGAAGGGACGCGCCCCAGGTATCCCGGCCGATGTAGTCGATGACGACGTCGACGCCCCGCCTGCCCGTGCGCCGGCGGATCTGGCGGTCGAACTCCGCCTCCGCCGGGTCGAACACCTCGTCCGCGCCGATCCCGGACAGGCGCTGCCGCTTCTGGGGGGAGGAGGCGGTGGCGTAGACGAGGGCGCCGCACCGCTTGGCGATCTGCACGCATGCGACGCCGACGCCCGCCCCGGCCCCCAGGATCAGGACGGTCATCCCCGGTTGCAGGCGGGCCTTCGTGACCAGCATCCGCCAGGCGGTCAGGTAGACCAGGGGCGCGGCGGCCGCGGTTTCGAAGCTCATCGCGTCCGGAAGCACGACGGCATTGCGCTCCGGGACGCACACGAGCTCGGCCTGCGTCCCGTCCCGGTGCTCCCCCAGGAGCGTGTACCCCGTGCACAGCGACCCTTCCCCGTCGGCGCAGAACTCGCAGTGGCCGCAGGAGATGCCCGGGTTCAGGCAGACGCGCTGCCCCGTCCGCAGGACGGTCGCGCCCGGGCCGAGCGCCCGGACGATCCCCGCGGCATCCGACCCCGGGATCCGCGGGAGGGGGATCGTCAACCCGGGCATCCCGCGACGGACGAACAGGTCCAGGTGGTTGAGCGAGGAGGCCTTCACCTCGAGAAGGATCTCGCCCGGCCCGGGGGACGGGTCGGGAACCTCCTCGACCCTCAGGACGTCCGGGGGGCCGTGTCGGTGGAATCGAACCGCGCGCACGGGGGGATTCTAATGGAAGAGCGTCCCCGACCGCGGGTCCGGATTGCATGGGGACGCCCGCACGCGCGATACTCATGCCGGTGGGCGAGCCGCTGACGTACCGTACCTACCTGCGGATCGACGACCTGCTCGGCTGCCAGGTCCCGCGGTCGGAGGGCCCGGTCCACGACGAGATGCTGTTCATCGTCGCCCATCAGGCGTACGAACTGTGGTTCAAGCTCCTCGCGCACGAGCTGCGCGGCGCGTGCGGGGCGATGACGAGGGGCGACGCGATCGAGGCGTGCAGGCTCCTGGAGCGCATCCTGCGGATCGTCCGGCTGCTCGCCGAGGAAGTTCCGGTTATTGAATCGATGCGCCCGGCCGATTTTCTCCGCTTCCGCGAGCTGCTCAAGCCCGCGAGCGGGCTGCAGTCCGCGGGGTTCCGCGAGGTCGAGTTCCTCCTGGGGCGCGAGGACGATGCGGCGCTCCGGTTCCTCGGCGAGGGGGATCCCGCCAGATCCCGTCTCAAGGCCACGCTGCGCTGGACGAACCTCTGGCGCGCGTTCGTCGCGCTGGCGGAGCGCGCCGATCCCGCGTGCGCCATGGAGTCCGGCCGGTCGGCCTTCCTGCGCCGCCTGTACGAACGCTGCGAGCCGGCGCCGCTCTACGAAACGGCGGAGCGGCTCGTCGACCTGGACGAGCGCGTCTGGCTCTGGCGATGCCACCACGCCCGCATGGCCGAGCGGATGATCGGCGGGAAGCCCGGGACGGCCGCGAGCATCGACCCGAAGTACGGCGCGATGGGTCAGAACGGGGTGCGCTACCTCGACGGGACCCTGTCCCGACGGCTGTACCCGGAGCTGTGGGCGGTCCGCTCCGCCCTGGGCGCCCCCGGCGACGGAACGGCGCGATAGGGGTGGGGATGGACGCCGATCCCCTCCTGGCCTGGCGCAAATCGTTCCCGATCCTCGGGCGCTGCGCCTACCTGCTGACGCATTCCCTCGGGGCGATGCACGAATCGGTCCCGGCTTCCCTGACGGAGTTCACGGGGCTCTGGCAGGAGCGCGGGGCGTGCGCCTGGGAGGAGGCCTGGCTCCCGCGCGTGCGCCAGACGGCGGACGCGATCGGGGGCCTGCTCGGCGCCCCCGCGGGCTCCGTGACCCTGCACCAGAACGTGACCTCGCTCCTGGGGATCGTGGCGAGCTGCCTGACGTACCCGCCCGAACGCAACCGGGTCGTCTTTCCCTCCCCGGACTTCTCGACCCTGCGGTATGTCTGGACGGGGCAGGAGCGGTTCGGGGCAGCGCCGGTCCCTGTGGGGAGCCGCGACGGCATCGGGATCGAAACCGCCGACATGATCGCCGCCATCGACGAGCGTACGCGCCTCGTGGCCCTTTCGCACGTCCTGTTCAAGAGCTCCTATCTGATGGACGTGCCGGCGATCGTCCGCCGTGCGCGCGAGGTCGGGGCCCTGGTCCTGCTCGACGTCTACCAGTCGGCGGGGACCGTCCCCCTCGACCTGGGGGCGCTCGGCGTCGACTTCGCCGTGGGGGGGGCCGTGAAGTGGCTCTGCGGGGGTCCGGGGGCGTGCTACCTGTACGTGAAACCGGATCTGTCCGCGACCCTGGAGCCGGCCCAGCGCGGATGGTTCTCCCACGCGCGCCCCTTCGCGTTCGAGGAGGGGTTCTCCTACGCGGAAGGCGCATCGAGGTTCATGGGCGGGAGCCCAGGCGTCCCGGCCCTCTACAGCTGTCGGCCCGGGCTCGAGGCGGTGCGTTCCGTCGGTGTCGACCGCATCCGGCGCAAGTCGCTGCGGCAGACGGAGAGGATCATCCGGCGGGCGAAGGAACATGGTCTGGCCGTGCGCACCCCCCTGGATCCGGAGCGCCGGGGCGGCACCGTCACGATCGCGTGCCCGGACGGCGATCGCGTGACCCGGGAAATGATCGAGGCCGGCGTGATGGTGGACCACCGTCCCGGCGCGGGGATCCGGATCGGCCCGCATTTCTATACCATGGACGCGGAATGCGACAGGGCGGTCGACGAGGTCGCGCGCCGATCGGGGAGGGGAACATGAGCCCGGAACGCCCGGAGGTGCGAGTCGAGACGCGCGACGGGATCGGCATCGCCACCATCGACCGCCCCGCCTTCCGCAACGCCCTGAACCGATCGACGGTCGGCCTCCTGCGCTCGGTCCTGGGACGCTGGAGGGAGGATCCCTCCGTCGGATGCGTGGTCTTCACCGGCGCGGGGGACGAGGTCTTCGTATCGGGCGCGGACATCCGGGAGCTGCGGGAGCGGACACCCGCCGACGCGCTCGACGCGATCAATTCCGGGCTGTTCCAGGAGATCGAGAAGTACCCGAAGCCGACGATCGCGGCCGTCAACGGGGCGGCGCTGGGCGGGGGGTGCGAACTGGCGATCGCATGCGACCTGCGCGTGGCCGTCCCGAACGCGCGGTTCGGCCAGCCGGAGACGGGGCTTGGGATCGTCCCCGGGGCGGGGGGGACGCAGCGGCTTCCCCGCCTCGTGGGGTGGGGGAGGGCGCGCGACCTCGTCCTGACCGGCCGCGTCCTTCCCGCCGAGGAGGCGCTCTCGTGGGGGCTCGTCACTCGCCTCGCCCCCGCCGGAGCGGCGGTCGAGGCGGCATGCCAGATCGCCCGCGAAATCCTGCGGCGCGGCCCCCTGGCGACGCGGCTGGCGAAGGCGGCCCTGAACCTCGCGACCCAGGTGCCGCAGGACGCCGGGCAATGGGTGGAGATCCTCGCGCAGGCGGTGACGTTCGGATCCGCCGACAAGACCGAGGGGATGAGCGCCTTCCTGGAAAAGCGCCCCGCCCGGTTCACGGGGCGCTGAGGCGTGTTCGCCTATTGCCGCTCCTGCGACCTGGAGTCCGAGGACCCCCGGACGTCCCAGTGCACGCGTTGCGGATCGAACCTGCGGGTCTACTCGCACCGGCCGGTGCGATTCGACTCCGGCCCGCGCGAGCGGCGCTCGCGCCAGCATCCCGTCGGGGCGCGCGGCGCGTCCGATTCCTGGTTCGGCGTCGCCCTGGTCGCCATGGTGTTCGCCTTCTCCCTTCGCGCCGCGCTGGGAATGACCAGCCTCGTCGAGATGCTCCGGATCGAGGAGGCCGAGCGGGTCGGTCTCGATTGGATCCTCCCGCCCGCGCCCCCCGTGAGCGGCACGGAGCAGGCGTTGGCCAAGATCGGGGGGGCGCTGTTCCCCCTGGCGCTCACCCTTTCGCTGTTCCAGGTCCTCCGCGAGCGACGGGGGGGGGTGATCTGTGCGGTGGTCTCGGCCGTCGCGTTCTGCGCCTATCTCGCCTGGTTGAGGGGCGTGACCGCCCTGTACACCTTCCTTGGTCCCTGGCTGCAGGACGACCCGAACCTCTTCACGCAGATCGCCCTGACGGTGATCGCGTGCCTGGTCGCCGGCGGCTACGCGAGCAGGGACGCCTACGCCGACGCGCCCCATGGTCCCCGCGCGCTCGTCCGCAGGCTCCGGCGCGTGCGCGTCGCGGGCCCGTATCCTGCGGGCGCCTCGGTCGTCCTTATGCTCCTGGCGCTCTCGGCGGCCGCGTACGGAACCCTGCTGCTCTCCGACATCGTCCGGATGGTCCGTTTCGAGGACGCCTATGCCTCGTCGGACCGGCAGAAGACACGGATGGACATGAAGATCCCCCTCCCCAACGACGTGTTCGGAAGATTCGAGAAGCCGCTGCGGGTGTTCGGCTCGGTCGTCGGGCTCGCCTTCGCGGCGACCCTGGTCTCGCTCGCCCGCGGCGCACCGAACGGCCTCTGGGCCACGGCGGGAGGATGCGTCGCGTGGGTGTTCTATCTCACCCTGTTCGGGCGGAGCCCACGCGGGATCGACCCACTCCTGGACGGCACCCTGGCGGGAATGGTGCGGGCCACCTGGCTCCAGGTCGTCAGCGCGCTCCTGGCCGTGGCGGTCGCGATCCTGTTCCGCCCGAGAACCGCGCGGGATTGAGCGGGGACCCGCCTACCTTCCCGGCGCTTCTCCTGGAAGTCCCTTGCAGATCCGTCGCGCCTCCTCCGCGCGGGGGGACGCGGGATGCTCCCGGACCATCCTGGACAGGATCTCCTTCGCGCCCGGCGCATCCCCTTCGCGCAGGCGGCTGACGCCCAAGTAGAAGAGCGCCTCCGGCGCCTGCTCCGGGAACCGCTCCGCGAGCGCCCGCAGCTCCTCCTCTGCGCGGAGGGTCTCCCCTCGGGCCAGGAGGAGCTTCGCCCTCGTCAGGAGGGACTCGTCCACCCACCCCGTGCGGTTGTCCGGGTCGAGGGCAACGGCGGCGTCGATCCGCGCCAGGGCGACGTCGTTCCGTCCCGTCAGGAGGGCGCAATCCACGAGCCGGAAGGACGCCTCGACCCCCCCGGCGCCGGCCAGCCGCGCCGCGTGCAGGAGGTGCCCCTCGGCGCGCTCCGGATCCTGCGCGTGCAACGCGGCGCGTCCGAGCACCCGGTGCGCCTCCGGATCGTCGGGGGACCCGGCGAGGCGCGCGAGCGCCTGCTCGACCCCATCGAGGGTCCCGCGCGCCTCCGCCAGCAGCCGGAGGAATTCCTCCGCTCCGATGTGGGACTGCACCCGCCAGACGGCCTCTCCCGAGGGCGAGTAGAGAAGCAGGGCCGGGAGCGCCTCCTGGGGAAATCCGAGGAGCGGCAGCGCGCCGGGGTTCCCGTCGAGGTCGACGATCAGGACCTCGACGTCGCGGAGCGCCCCGACGACGGAAGGATCCGCCAGCGTCTCCGTCCGGAAGCGGCGCGAGTACCCTTCCCACGCGGCCGTGACGACGACGAACAGGGGCCGCCCGACCGTCCGCACGCGCGCCTGCGCCTCCGCCACCGGGGCGGGAACATCCCCCGCCGCGGGAAGCGACGGAATCAGGGCCCCAAGCAAGAGGCATGCAGAACCGGTTGCAGGATGTCTCCAGTCGCTGAACGCTGTACGCTTCGCGCTTCGCGATCCAAGACTCCGCAACAGTTTCTTAAGCATCATCCCTCCGTGGAGGATACCCCAGGCAGCACGATCCGGAACGTCGCGCCGGCCCCCTCGACATACTCGATCCGGCCGCCGTGCGCCTCCACGACCTGCCGGCAGAGCGGGAGGCCGAGCCCCGACCCCTTCGGCTTCGTGGTGAAGAACGGCTCGAAGAGGCGGCCGCGGTCGGCGGGAGCGACGCCGGGGCCGCTGTCGGACACCTCCAGGACCAGGCCGTCCGCCCAGGCTCGGGCCTGGACGTGTAGTCGTCCCCCGGCGGGCATCGCCTGCTGGGCGTTGAGAAGGAGGTTGATGAGAACCTGCTTGAAGCGGGGGGGGTCCAGGCGCACGGGGGGGAGCCCTTCGGGGAGGTCCGTGGAGAGCTCGATCCCGACATGACGCATCTGCGGCTCCCAGAGGCCGAGCGTCTCCGTGACGAGGGGGGCGAGAGGGACGGGACGGGGATCCACGCGAGGCGGCGTGGCGAGGGTGGAGAGCCCGCCCACGATCAGCTCCAGCCGGTCGAGCTCGAGAAGAAGGCGGTCCAGGCGCTCGATGTCGGCCGTGGCGAGGGTCCCGCCGGAGGGCGCGGGGGCCGCAACGCGCGCGCGCAGAAGCTGGACGTTCATCCGGAGCGTGGAGAGCGGGTTGCGGATCTCGTGCGCGACGTTCGCGGCGACCCGCTCGAACAGGTCCGCCTTCGCATGGGCCACGAGCCGGGATTGCACCTCGCGCAGCCCCTCGCGCATCCGGTTGAACGCCCCCGCGAGCCGCGCGACCTCGGTCGGCCCCTCCTCCGGGATCGCCTGGGACAGGTCGCCCTCCGCGATCCGCGCGGTCCTGCGCGACAGGGATTCCAGGGGGCGCGCGATCCCCGAGGCGACCAGGATCCCGAGGAGCCCCGCCCCGGCCAGGGCCGCGCAGGCCAGGAGTCCGATCTGCGTGCGCGCGCTCGCCTGGGCCGATTCGATCTCGACGTGATCCAGAAGCAGGAACACCCCGTCCGCCCTGCGGGTGCCATCGTGACAGGGTTCGTAGAGCATCACGTACGTGCGCCCGGCGAGCGCGACGCGGCGGGCCGCCCCCGCCGTTGCGAGCGCAGGGTCGGCCCGCAGGAGCGCATCGAGCGCCGCGGAGGGTTCGGCCTCGAGGTTCCCCTGGGCGGGGAGGATCCGGTCCGGCGCTGCGTGGACCGCGAGCCGGAAGTCCCGGGACCAGTTGTGGGTCCGGAAGAAGCTGCGCGTCTCCTCGCTCCGCGCCAGGAGATGGAGGAGGCGACTCATGTCGTCGATCCGGTCCGCCTCGATCCGCGCGGTGACGGTCCGGACGGCCGGGATGCCGACCATCGCGATCGACAGGGTCAGGAGGACCGCATACGGCAGGACGATGCGCGACCGGAGCGACACGGGCTTACGGCGGCGCGGAGGGGGGGACGGTCCGGATGTGCAGCGCGTCGAGCTGGGAGGGCTCCGCAGGGGTCGGCGCGCCGGTCGTCGGGCACCCTCCCCGCGCGGTCTTCGGGAACGCCATCACCTCCCGGATGTTCTCGGTCCCGGCCAGAAGGGCGACAAGGCGGTCGATCCCGAGGGCGATCCCCCCGTGCGGAGGGGCGCCGAAACGCAGGGCGTCGAGCAGAAACCCGAACTTCGCCCGGGCGCGCTCCTCCGTCAGCCCCAGCGCCGCGAATACGGCCTTCTGGGTGTCCGGTTCGTGGATCCGGATGCTGCCGCCGCCGACCTCGGAGCCGTTGATGACGAGGTCGTAGGCGCGAGCCTGGACGCCCATCGGATCCCCTGTGAGGGACCGCTTGAGCTCCGGCGCGTCCTTCGGGGCGGTGAAGGGGTGATGGGCCGAGACGATCGAACCCTCCGCATCCCGCGCGAAGAGGGGGAAGTCGGTGACCCAGAGGCACTGGAACGTGTCCGCGTGCGCTTCGGACGCGCCCAGGTTTCGCCGCAGGACGTCCAGGATGTGGTGGACTCCTCCCTCCGGCCCGGCGGCCAGGAGGAGCGTGTCCCCCTCTGCCGCCGCCGCGAGCTTCCACAGCGCCTCCGCTTGGGAAGGGTGCAGGTGCTTGGCGAGCGGCCCCTCCGCGAGCGCGTTGGCGCGCCTCACCCACAGGAGGCCGCCCGCCCCGGCCGTACGCGCCAGCGCGGTCCAATCGTCGATCTGCTTGCGCGAGGCGCCGCGCTTCGCTGGGATCTTCAGGCCCAGGACGCGGTGCCCCTTCGCGACCGGATCCGCCAGCACGCGGAAGGCGAGTCCGGACGCCCAGGGGCCGGCGTCGAACAGTTCGTATCCGTATCGCAGGTCGGGCTTGTCGCTCCCGTACCGGTCCATCGCCTCGCGGTACGCAAGCCTGGGCAGGGGGAGGCGGATCTCGATCCCCCGCGCCGCGCGGAACGCCTCCGCCAGGAGTTCCTCGACCACGGCCTGGACGTCCCCCTCCGACACGAAGGACATCTCCAGGTCGAGCTGCGTGAACTCCGGCTGCCGGTCCGCGCGGACGTCCTCGTCCCGGAAGCAGCGGACGATCTGCATATAGCGGTCGGTCCCCGCCACCTGGAGGATCTGCTTGAACACCTGGGGCGATTGGGGGAGGGCGTAGAAGGTTCCCGGCTGGGCGCGGCACGGCACCAGGAATTCGCGCGCCCCCTCCGGCGTGCTCTTGTAGAGGTAGGGGGTCTCGATCTCCCAGAACCCGAGCCGGTCGAGGACCGACCGGATCGTCTGGAGGACCCGGTGGCGCAGGGCGAGGCGCTTCTGCATTTCCGGCCTGCGGAGATCCAGGTAACGGTGCTGGAGGCGGATCTCCTCGTCCGGAAGGTTCTCATCGGAGGAGAGGTCGAACGGGAGCGGGGCGGATCCGTTCAGTTCGACGAGATGCGTCGCCTCCACCTCGATCTCCCCCGTCTGTAGCGCGGCGTTCCGGGTCCCCTCCAGCCGTTCGCGGACGGTTCCCTTGACCTGCCATACCGATTGGGAGCCGAACACCCGCCCCGCACCGATCTGCGGGGTGATCACGACCTGCGTCTTTCCGTAGCGGTCGCGGAGATCCACGAAGGCGACCCCGCCATGGTCGCGCACGCTCTCGATCCATCCGCACAGCGTCGTCTCCCGCCCGACCTGCTCGCCTCGCAGCTCGCCGCAGGTGTGCGTTCGCATGGCGGTCGCCGTCATGGCGGACATTCTATCGCCCTGCGCGTGAACGCGCCGGTCAGGCGGTCGAACGCAGGTCTTCCCGGAAGGGCGGCTTGCGCGCGATCCACCCCGCCTCGAGCGCGCGGCCGTAGAACTCGTCCAGGGCGCGCAGCTCCGTCTCCCCGTAGGCGAGCGTCCTGTCGTTGACGTACATGCCGACGAAGCGGTCGGCCTCGATCGTCGAGAGGCCGCGCCCGAACCGGCCCGCGTGCGCGAGCGCCTCCGCGCGGTGGGAGAGGGAGGCGCGGATCGAGTCCGTCACGAGGCGGGAGACCTCCCGCAGGGCGACGTCGCCGAGGCTGCGCAGGGCGACGTTCCCGCCCAGGGGGACCGGGAGCCCCGTCTCGGACTTCCACCACGCACCGAGATCGACGACCTTCTCGAGCCCTTCCCGCACGTACGTGAGCTGCCCCTCGTGGATCAGGACGCCCGCGGCGACCTCCCCGCGCAGGATCGCGCCTCCGATCCGGTCGAACGGCATGACGACGATCCGGACCCCCGGACGGTGCAGCCGCAGAAGGATCGCCGCGCTGGTCGAGGCGCCCGGGATCGCGACCGGCGCGTCCGCGGGAGGCGCCGTTCCCCCGGCGCGGCGGACGAGGAGCGGGCCGTAGCCGTCGCCGAAGCTCGCCCCGCTGGGGAGCAGGGCGTACCGGTCGCACAGGTCCGGCAGCGCCGCGAACGAGACCGCGGTGACCTCGTAGACGCCGTCGCGCGCGGCGGCATTCAGCGTCTCGATGTCGCGCAGGACGTGCTCGACCTCGAAGGCGCCGCTGGCGACCGTGCCGGACGCCAGCCCCCAGAACATGAAGGCGTCGTCGGCGTCCGGACTATGGGCGAGGCGCAGCCGCATCGGACATGGACTTTGTTCGCGCTCCGCAGGGTTGTCAATGCGGATCCTGGAGGGGGACGGCGCGCCCCGCTATGCTCGCGCGCATGGAGGGCACGCAGGAGCCGATCGTCCGGCTGACCCGGCATTTCACGACGCCGTTCGACGTGACGGTCGCGAGCGCCCGGACGTGCTACGCCCCACGGGTGATCGAGCCGCAGGAAGTCTCCATCGACGAGCGCGCCCGCTCGCGCCGGGACCGGATCGCACAGAGCATCTACCAGGCCGGGCACCACACGACCTTCCAGCACGCCACCTTCACGTTCGCGCTTGAGCGCGTCTCGCGCCAGTTCATCTGGTCGTTCCTGCACAGCCACCCCTTCTACAACTCGGAGCAGGTCAGCCAGAGGTACGTCGAGGTGAGGCCGGGGAACTTCGTCGAGCCGCCCCTGTCGGAAGCCGGCCGCGAACTCTTCCGACGGACGGTCGCCGGTCAGATGGCGGCGTACGCCGACCTGACGGAGTCCCTGGAGGGCGTCGTGAGACGCGAGTACACGGCGCTGTTCCCGCACCGCGACGCGGACGCCAAGCGCTGGGCCTCGGTGCGGGAGCGCAAGCAGATGGAGGTGGCCCGCTACGTCCTGCCGGTCGCGACGCAAGCCCACCTCTACCACACGATCAGCGGGATCACGCTGCACCGCTACCACCGGCTCTCCCAACAGTTTGATACCCCCTGGGAGCAGCGCCGCGTTGTGGAGGGGATGGTCCTCTGCGTGAACGAGGTCGACCCGGACTTCCTCCGGCTGGCGGAGGATCCGATCCCCCTCGATGAGACGCCCGAGTTCCGTTATTTCGCCGCCCTGGAGGAGGTGCCCGGCCGCCCCGGCGGCGGCGCCTATGTCCTGGAATTCGACGAGTCCCTGCGGGGCCGGGTTTCGCTCCTGGTGGACTCGAAGCCGAACGCCGAGGAGACGATGGCCCAGGCCGTCCGCGACGTCCTGGGCGTTACGCGCGACGCCATGGCGAACGCCCGCGCGATCGACCTCGTCCTCAACCCCGCGCAAAACCGCTACCTGGCCGACACGCTGAACCTGACCGCGCACGCGAAGCTGACCCGCTCGATGGTCCATCCGCACTTCACGTTCCGCAAGAAGCTCTCGCATACCGCCGATTCGCAGGACCAGAGGCACCGGCTGACGCCGGGTTCCCGCCCGATCCTCGCGCGGCACGTCCAGCCGGACCAGCCGGACTACATCGTCCCCCCCCTGATCGCGTCGGAGGCCGTCTGCCGGGACCGGTACGTTCGCAGCATGGAGGAGGCCTGGGCCGGGATCCGGGGGCTCCTGGACCTCGGGGAGCCGCTCGAATACGCGATGTACCTGCTCCCCAACGCCTTCCCGATCCGCTTCGAGGAATCCGGGGACCTGCTGGCGTTCCACCACAAATGGACCAAGCGGCTCTGCTGCACGGCGCAGGAGGAGATCTGGGCCGCCTGCCGCGACGAGGTGGCGCAGGTCGCCTCCGCCCATCCCGCGATCGGGCGCTTCCTCGGCGCGCCGTGCGCCCTGCGCCTGCTGGCGAAGGAGACGCCGTACTGCCCCGAGGGGGACCGCTTCTGCGGCGTGCCGGTCTGGAAGCTCCCGGTCGAACGGTACGAGCGGGTCCTGTAGCCGATGACCTGGCGTGCCCGGATTCTGGCGCTCGCGATGCTCCTCCTCCTTGGATGGGGGGGCGCCCGCATCGTCTTGCGGCCCGTAGCGCGCCCGGAGGGGGGCCTGCGCGGGGACGCCGACGGGAACGGCCGCGTCGACGGGGAGGACGTCCGGCTTCTGCTCCATTTTCTCGTGACGGATCGCCCCCCGGACGCGCCGCCGCCGGGAGCGCACCTCGACCTGGATCGGGACGGGATGCCCGGGACGCTCGCGGATGCGGTCGTGCTCTCCCGGCTAGTTCGCGGGGAGGGGCGCTAGATGACCGTCCTGCGTCTGGCAGCACTCCCCCTCCTCCTCGCCGCCCTTCTGACCTCCTGCGGGGGGGCACCTGTTGCGGAGCCCCCGGCGTTCGATCCCGCCTGGACCGCCTCGCCGTACGAACTCCTCCTGACCGTGGAGGGGGGGGCCGACCCGGTCGGGGGGTACTTGATCGAGATCCGGTTCGATCCCGCCCGGATCCGCGTCACCCAGGTCGGCGGCGGGGCGGACGCTGGGTTCGGCGACGCGCCGGCGTCGGACCGCTCCGCCTACGACACGGGACGGGTGCGTCTCGCGGCGGTCCGTTCGGAGGAGAGTGTCCAGGCGGGGACCGTGCGCGTCGCGCGCGTCCAGTTCAGCCCCGTTCCCGGCGCTGCAGGGGAGGGGGCCGTCGAGGCCTCGCTCCTGGATTGCGCAGACGCTGAGGGACGCCGGATCGTCGGCGCAGGCGTCGGCACCTCGACTGCCGCGTTCCGGCTCGGCGATCCGGGGTAGGCGGTACCTACGACCGCCGGTCCTGCTCCTCCAGGAACGGGAGCAGGAGATCCCGGAACGCGTCCGGGCGCTCGAACATCGGCAGGTGCCCGACCCCTTCCCAGCGCTCGTACCGCGCCTGCGGAAGCAGGGCGTGGATCCGGTCCCCCTCCGCGACCGGGACCACGCGGTCGTGGGTGCCCCAGACAAGAAGGACCGGCGCACGGATGGCGCGGATCTCATCGTCCGGGACCGGGTCCGTGAGGATCGAGGATGCGGCCCGGTCCAGGATCGAGATCGTGAGGCCAGCCCCCTCGCGCCGGAAGCAGGGCCAGGTCATCTCGAAGAGCCGGTCGGCGCCGGAGCGGTCCCTCCCCAGGACC
>JACQRN010000289.1 GCA_016206515.1 Planctomycetota bacterium
CGCGAAGGAGCTCCTGGCGGGGAACCTCGCCTGGCTCGAGGAGGGGATCCTGCACCCGTGGGAGGAGTAGGAGGGACGCCGTCCGGCGTCCGGGGTCCGGCGTCCGGCAGCGCGGGGATCGGCGGACGGGCGGTCCTCGGGTGGTGCTTCTACGACTTCGCGAACTCCCCTTTCTCCACCCTGATCGTCACGGCTGGGTATAGCCAGTACTTCCAGGAGGTCGTCGCCACCGGCAACCGCTCCGCCCTCCTGTGGGGGATCGCGACGTCCGCGTCCACCCTCGCTGCGGCGGTCCTGTCCCCCTGGCTTGGCGCGGTGGCGGACCAGACCGCCTCCAAGATGCGTTTCCTGCGCGCCTTCACGCTCGCCTGCGCGGCCTTCACGATGACGCTCGCCCTGGTGGGATCGGGGGACGTCGGCGCCGGCATGCTCCTGTTCGTCGCGGCGAACGCCACGCTGACCGCGGCAACATCCCTCAACAACGCCTTCCTGTCCGAAATCACCCCCGCCTCCAGGCACGGTCGCGTGTCCGCATACGGATTCGGGCTCGGCTACCTCGGGGGCCTCCTGGCCACCGCGGCGGTGATCCCCTGGGCGGGCGGGTCCCTTTCGACGCCGCAGGGTGCCGCGACCTTCCGCTGGATCTTCCCGATCACCGCCGCGTGGCTCCTGGCGTTCAGCCTTCCGACCTTCGCCTGGGTGCGGGAGCGGCCGGGCAGCGGGGCGCAGACCGGCGCCTCGGGCACCTGGGGCACGGGCTGGCGTCGCATCGGATCCACCCTTCGCGAACTACGGCGCTTCCGGAACCTGGCGCTCTTCCTCTGCGCCTACTTTCTGTTCATCGACGGCGTCGACACCATCTTCAGCTTCGGTTCGCGCGTCGCACGGGATCGATACGAATTCGACCAGCGGCTCATCTTCCTGCTCTTCATCTTCTCCAACTTCGTCGCCGCGGTCGGAACCACGGCATTGGGATTCGTGACGGACCGGGTGGGACCGCATCGGGTCATCGGATGGGCCCTCGCTGGGGTGCTCGGCCTCCTCGCGGCCGTCGCCCTCGGCAGCCACCCGGCGGTCTTCTGGGGGGCCGCATTGGCCCTGGGGTGTCTCCTGGGCGCGATCCAGTCGGCGGCCCGCGCGCTCATGGCGCGGCTGAGCCCCCCGGAACGGCAGGCGGAGTTCTTCGGCTTCTTCTCCCTGACCGGACGGATGGGGGCCGCCATCGGGCCGATCGCGTTCGGCGCGCTGTGGAGCCCGCAGGCCCCCTGGCGCGCGATCGGCTTCCTGATGGGGCTCATCGGCACGGGGCTCTGGCTCCTGCGCCGCGTCGACGTCGAGCACGGCGAGCGGGAGGCGCGCTCCGCCTGATCGCCTACCGCCCCCCGATCCGGCGCCACTCCTCCTCCCACCGGCGGCGATCGGGGAAGCCGGCCGGGACCATCTCCAGGGCGCGGCGGATGTCGGCGACCGGGTTCGCGGAAATCCCCCCCGAGGCCTCCCCGACGAGCCGGCGCGCCTCACGCTCCATCGCGGAGAGCTCGTCGGTCCCCCGGACATGGCTCGGATCCTTCTCCACCGACCGCTCGAACCACGCGACCGCCTCGGCGTACCGCCGCGCCTCGCGCGCCTCGGTCCCGAGGCGGTGGAACTCCCCGGCCTGCCGGCGCGGGTCGGACCACTGCCGCCGGAGCGCCTCGGCCTCCTGGCGGAACATGTTCATCCCGTAGAGCCCCGCGTCGAGGCGCCCGACGATGTCGCCCCAGCACTGCACCGCCTCGTCGTACTCGTTCGCGGAAAGGTGCCTCTGCGCCTTCTCCCACCGCGAGACGGTCTGCTCGATGAGGTTTCGGATCCCGCCCGGATTCTGCCCGGCGGCGTCCATCCGCGCGAGCGCGCGCTGGGCCCCCTCGGGCCCCTGGTTGAAGAGGTTCTGGACCTCGCGCGCGAAGCGGAACGACTCCGCGGTCTCCAGGATCTCCCGCGCCGCGGCGTGGTAGCGCGACCCGGCGGGGACGGAGGAGGCCACCTCGATGACTCGCGCCGGGTCGAACCCGCTCTGCGCAATCCCGCGCTGGAGCGCCTGCCGCGCCTGTTCAACGAGGGCCTGGAAGCCGGCCTCCGCGGCCGCCTCCGCGACCATCGCGTCGAGTTCGGCCGCCTGCGCGGCGTCCCCCCACGGACGGGCCGCGTCCGCCTCCGGGCGCACCTGCGCCCACGCCTGGCGCCCGAAGGCGTCCCGGGCCTTGGCCTCGTGCAGGGCGAAGATCCGCGCGCGCAGCTCCGGACCCCGGCTGCGGACCGTCTCGGCAAAGAGCGTCCCCGCCGGGAGCGAGTCGAGCTGCGCCAGCGCCTGCTTCCACTCCCCCTCGGTCGTGCCGTTGACGAGGCGCAGCACCCGCAGCACCTCCTCCTTGTCGCTCAACTGCGACTCGATCCACTGCCTCTGCTGGCCGATGAGGTCCCGCACCGCCGGCGTCGTGTACCGGTGCGACTCCAGCTTCCCGAAGATGTCGTGGGTCAGCCGCTCGAGCCCCTCCTCCCAGGGGAAGTTCGAGTAGTCCGGCTCGATCCCCGACCAGAACAGGGCCCACTGCTCGACGAGGACCGCCGTTCCCCGCGGGGGATTCTCCTGGTTGAGCGCCTGCAGGTCGGCGCGCACGCGCTCCAGGATCGCTCTCGCCTGCACGGCGTCGGTCGGGATCAGGTCCACGGCCTGGCGGATCTGACCGACGGAGGCGTCGATCCGCGCGTCGTACGC
>JACQRN010000280.1 GCA_016206515.1 Planctomycetota bacterium
ACCCCGAGGCGACCGTGAACACCTGGCGGTCCATCGTCCCGCTCGAGTTCCAGTCCTCCCTCCAGTAGACCCGCCGCGTGTAGTCCGGCGCCCCGTTCGTCGTCACCGTGTACGGCGCGCCGTCCAGGACGAGGTCCCCGTTGACGTCCTCCCAGGCGGGGAGGCGCGAAACGAAATCCGTGAACTCGACCTGGGACCGGAAGCGGCCCGCCTGCACGATCCTCAGCCGAACCTGGTCCGCGATCGCCAACGACTGCGCCCGGGTCAGGGGCAGAGTCTCCTTCAACCGCCCCAGGGGCTCCAATCGGACCAGGGATCGCCCCTTGAACCCTTGGAAATTGTCCTCTTCCAGCGGGTTGTAGTTCCCGGGGCCGTACCAGGGGCGCCCCGGAACCCCGTACCCGCTCCCGTGGTCCGCGCGCGAGCGGTGCCAGGGCGCCTGTTCCGTCGCCTCGCTCGGATAGACGTAGGTCGCTTCCAAAGCTGGCGTTGGCTGGACGGGCTCCTCCCAGGATGTGTTGTACCAGCCGAACCCGCCGTCCCACCCGCCGGTCCCCTCCCACACATCCAGGTGGACGCCGCGCAGGCCGAGGAGGACCGCCGACAACGCCTCCCGCGACGCCCCGTTGACGTTGACCGGGGCGCGCGGCTCCAGGAGGTCGGCGTCCCCCAGCCTCAACTGCCTCCACGCGTAGACGAAATTGCGCTCCCACGGGAGGGGGTAGTTGTGGGCCCCCTCCCAATCGTTCGAATACTGGACCGTCTGCGTCCAGGGGGACGCCTCCGTCCCGCTCCCCGCGACGCCGCCGACAACCGGCAGACCCGAGATCGTCGCCGGGGAGTTCGCCCCGCCGCGGTGCCGGTCGTCGACGTCGAGAAAGCGGTTCGGGCGGCCGTCCATCGGCTGCGGCCGCGCCACCTTCGGGTCCACCCACGCGTGGAGCGTCAGGTACCTCTCGAACATCGCGTACCGCGCGTCCCCGATCACGGTGCGCAGGGCGTCCGCCGTCGCGTACCCCCCCGCGGGCCGGACCCCAACGACCTGGCCCCCCAGTGTGCCCGGGGCCGCCCCCGTCACCGCCGCGTCGAGGTTGTTCAAGAGCCTCACCAGCCACCCGTTCGGGCCTCCCGGGGCCGTGTCCTTGTGGTACGGCGTCCCGACCGGAGAGAGGGCCGCGTCGAGACGCCCACCGTTCACGTGGATCCTCGTGTTGGCGTCCTCGATCCGCAGCGAAAAAACGTCCCCCAGCCTTTGGCCCGTCCCGCGCAGGCGCCCGGAGAAGCCGTCCGCCTGTCCGTTCCCGTCCAGATCCACGTAGGCGTCGCTCCCCGCGTCATACCGGCCGTTGAGGATCCCGCCTACGGCCAAGTCCGTGTACGGCTCCATGCGACGGTGCCGATACGACGGATTGAGCGCCCACGCCAGAAGGACGGACGGATCGTCCCGGTACGTCCAGTCGTCCGGCTGGTTCGCGGCCGTGCGGACGCCCGGCACGGAGGGATCCGCCTTCAGGCGCGCCGATGCGTACTCCATGCCGGAACACGCCAGGAGCCGCGCGCGGGCCGACTCCACATACTGCCGCGAGATCTGCGTCCGTACGCTCCCCACCCGGACGAAGAGCGCTGCAAGGATCGCCAGGACCGACAGGAGGCCGGAGACCAGGATGAGGACGATCCCGCGCGTCACGGGGCGCCCTCCAAGGCGCGGGCCAGGGCGAGGAGCGTCCCGGCGACCGCGTCGGGCGCCCGGGCGGCGGAGGCGCGCAGGGCTCCGGTGGAGGCGGGCCCGAGCCGCACGACCTCCACGAGCGCCCCCCGCACGCGCGCGGGGTCGTCCACCGCAAGCGCGTCGCACAGGATCCGGACGGCCCCCTCGGCGCTCCCAGGCGGGAGGCCCCCCGGCGGGGGGACCCCCGACGGGGGGACCCCCGACGGGGACGGCTCGTCGCAGATCGCGCCAAGGACCGGGACCCCGTCGATGATCAGGCCGATGTGACACGCCGGGATCCTCGCCGACTCACCGCCGGAGCCGGCCAGGCCGGAACCGGCGAGGCCGGAGCCGGCCAGATCGACGACCCCCTCGACCGTCCGCAATCGCATCCAGGAAATGGACCCGCGCGGTGTGTCGAGTCTCGACGCGATGATCTCGAACACGGTCCCCCGCACGATCGCCTCCCCGGCGTCGGTGCGCACCCGGAACCCTGATGCGGCACGCCGGACCTCGAAGCGCCCGGCGCCCTCCAAGTGAAGGAGCGTCCGCTCGCCGCCTACCGGGGGAAGGATCGTCAGCCGGCTGCCCCCGCCCAGCCAGGCCGCGGACCTGTCCGACAGAGAGATCCCGCACTGCCCGTCCGGCCCGGTCTCGATCCGGTCACCCGGCCCCAGCCGGTCCCCCCCGGACAGGGGGCGCGTACGGGCCCCGGCGACGAGAACGGCGTCCCGGCAGGAGGACACGCGCGAGGGCTCCTCCCCGCGAAGCGCCCACCCCCCCGCGACGACAAGCAGCGCGGCCGCCGCGGCAACGCCCCACCACAAGGGTGCGCGGCGTGCCATCGCAGAGGGCGGCCCCCCCTCCAGGGCCGCATACGAGGCGACGAGGCCGGAGCAGACCCCGCATTGGGCGAGGTGCCCCTCGATCGCCTCCCGGGCGCGACGCGGCGTCTCCCCATCGCAGTACGAGGAGAGAACCCCCAGGTCCGGACACCCGTCCGTTGCGCCCATGCTTCCCCACATCTCCACCGCCCCGCAGGTCCGGGACACGGATTCCGCGCGATTCCTATCCCAGGGCGTCCCGGAGCGACCGCAAGGCCCGCCCCGCGAGCTTCGATACGCCGCTTTCCGTGAGGCCGAGCAGGCGCGCCACATCCTTCCGCTCCAGGCATTCCTCGTACAGCCACCGCAGGGCGAGCCGCTCGCGCGCGGGCCTTGCGGCCAGCGCGGCGCGGACCCGCTCCAGGTCCTCGGCCAGGGAGGCGGCCGCGTCGGGCCCCGTGACCGGAGAAACCGCACGCAGAAGCGCCTCACCGCCGGAGCGGCCCCGCTGCCGCCCCTCCCGGTTCAGGTGCCGGTGGACGGCATCGAGAAGCGACAGTTTCAGCCAGGTCGAGGGCCGGTACGCCGGATCGTAGGCGCGCAGCCGCGCCCCATCGTTCGCAAGGAGGGCGGCGATCGCCTCCCCGACGCAATCCTCCGCCTCCTGGGACGACGACGGACCGTATCGCGCGAGCGCACGCGCCGCGAGAGCGCACAGCATCGGGCGGTAGAGCCCGTCGAATTCCCTCCACGCCTCCGGATCCCCGTCGGCGCAACGCAGGAAAAGTTCCTTAACCACCCATCCCCGCCGTCTCGCTGGTCAGCGCCGCCCGCTCCGGCCACGCCTGAAGACGGATCTCGGCAACCTCCAAGAGCCGCCCCAGAAGCGTCGCGGCCGAACCGATCCCGGAGACGTACTCCAGGTCGCGGGCGAGTTCCGCCTGCTGGCGCGCCTCCCCCTCGAGGTCCATCAGGGCGCGGATCCGGTCGCGCCGGATCCGGCGGTACTCGTCCGCCTGGGCGAGGTCGGAGACGAGCCGGTACGCGCGTGAATCCTGGACGCGCCTGCCCGCCTCCCGCGCGCGCGTGATGGCGGCCTTCACCTCCCCCCGCTCGCCGAAGCGGTCGCGCACGTCGCGCAGGGCGTCGTGGGTCGCCGCCACGTCCTTCTCGAGCGCGAGCAGCTCCGCACGGCGCGCGGAAAGCGCCTCCAGGGCCCGCGCGCGCTGGCCCTCCGTAAGATCCGCGCGCACGCCCCCCCGCCACGGCTTCGGGACCCCCGCCTCCGGAAGGCGCGACAGAGCCTCTCGCAGCGTCATCCCCTCCGCGCCCTCGATAATCGCCCCCCCCTCCGTCGCGTTCCAGACGCGGGATTTCGTTCTTGAGAAAAGGGTCATAAATCTCTGGAGGTACGAGAACATCTGGTCGTCGGTGTAGACGGGCCCCCCGACGCCGGGGACCTTCCGCAGGCGCGCGCGCATTCTGAGGATCTCCTCCCATTCCCTCATTTCGAGCGTCTGGTACGGGTTGCACTCCGCGGCCCAGTGGAGGTGGATCGGGTTCCCCGGGGCGTGCGTCGTCCCGAACGGGTACGAGAGATCCTGCCCCACGAACACGATCGGGTCCGCCCCGAGGTGCTCGGCGAGGTGGAACGCCAGGTGGGCGACCGTCGCCCCCCCAGGAAGGGAGGCGCGCGGGAGGTCGATCTCTGGCAGGAGCGCGGAAAGGTACGGCGCGTGCGTGAAGCGCCTGGGGCCCCGGAACTCGTCGAGGACCGTCCAGTTGACGCGCGCGTCGCACACCAGCGTCGTTTCCTGCGCCTGCGGGGGGAGCCCCTCGAAGTATTTCCGGGCGATCGACGAGTAGTCGAGCGCCGTGACGAAGTCGGGGCGGACCCCCAGGGACAGCAGAGTCCGGAAGACCGTATCGACGGCGATCACCGCGAAACGGTCCTGGATCCGCGGGAGGAGCCCGTAATGCCGCCCGAGGGACGGCCCCGCCGAGACGATCAGGGCCGGACGGCCCGCCCAGGCACCCCGCAGGTCGTCGACGCCGGGCCAGGCGAGGTAGTCGGCGAGGTTCGCGGCGAGGTTCAGTTTGGTGATCGAGGCGAGGGTCGCTGCGGTCAGGAGCGACATCCTCCCGTGTTGGAAGAAGTCGGAGAGGACCGACCGCGCCCACCGGTACGCCTCCGGGTCGATCCGTTCCGCGGACGGGAGCGACGCGACCGCCGTCCCGAGGAAGAGCCCCACGGTGTCGGGCTCCATGCGCGCGAAGAGCGCCGGCTTGTCGCGCCCGGTCATCGGCACGAGGCGCCGCGAACGCAGGGGCCCGGTCCAGTCGTGCAGAGACAGCGCACGCCGCAGGATCCCCGGCACGGCTTCGTAGGCGAACACCTGCGTCGCCCCGGGCGCCTTGCGCAGGAGCGCCGCCAGGCCGTGCCCCAGGCCGACCCCCCACACGACGTAGCAACCAATCAGGGGGCGGATCCACCCCTCCGCCCATTGATCCCCTTCCTCGACCGGTCGGTACCGGCTGTGGAGTAGGACCGGGACCCCCTGCGCATCGGGACCCGACAGAGTCGGAGCCCCGTCGCGAGCGGCCTCGACGGCCCCCCACGGCGCCGCCGCGCGCAGCAGCTCCGCCAGCTGCGGATCCGGCTTCGAGAGCGCCTCAAGATTCGCGTCGAGGATCGCGGGATCTTCGCGCAGCGGCACGCGCGACAGCATAGCGCCGCTGGCAAGGCCACCTCCGATTCTATTCTGCAGCAGCCCCCGAAGTTACTGTCTTCGAAGGCTTGACGGTCATCGTGAACTCCCGCGTCGCCGTGTATCCCAGGGAGTCCGTCACTCGCACCGTGAACACGTACACCCCCTCCATCGTCGGAACGCCGGTGATCATCATCCCGGGCGTTCCCGTCGCCGGCATCGTCAGCCCCGGTGGCAACGTTCCCGATACCAAGCTCCATGCATACCCCACCGCGGAGCCGCCGCTTGCGTTGATCGTACGGGAACACCACTCTCCGATCGGAACACTCAACAAGTCCGATGACGTCGTGATCGCCAGGGGCGACGTGACGGTCAGGGTGTACGACCGGGTCGCCGTGTTCGAAGCCGAATCCGTCACCCGCACGGCGAACGTGTACGTCCCCAGCGTAGTCGGGATTCCGGACAATGTCGTCGACGGCGTCCCGCTCGATGCCAGCGTCAGCCCGGTCGGCAACGTCCCGGAATCTAGGCTCCATGTGTACCCGGTCCCCGAGCCGCCGCTCGCCGTGATCGTCCGGGAACAGGAGAGCCCCGTCGGGGCGTTCGCCAGCGACGTCGTCGTGACCACCAACAGCGACGTGGGGGCAATGGTCATCGTGAACTGCCGATACGCCAACTGGAGCGACGTATCGATCGCGCGCACCGTGAATGTGTACGTCCCGGCCGTCGTCGGCGTCCCCGAGAACGTCGCCGACATCGCTCCCGCCGGGGCGGACGTCAACCCGGGAGGCGGCGTCCCGGAGTACACGCCCATCCCAAAGAGGCGTCCGGAACCGCCGGTCGCCGTGATCGTCTGGGAGTAAGGGACCCCCACGGCACCGTTTGCCAGGGACGTCGTGACAATCGTCAGGGCCGAAGTGACGGTGACACCGACCGAGCCGGAGACGGCGCCGGAGGAGGCGGTGACCGTGAAGGTCCCTGCGGCGGCGGGGGCGGTGTAGAGCCCGCCGGAAGTGACCGTGCCCCCGGTCGCCGTCCAGGTCAGGCTGGCTGCGATGGCGTTGCCGTACTGGTCCTTGGGAGACGCCGTGAACTGCTGGGTGCCGCTCAGGCCCAGCGTCACCATGGCGGGAGACAGGGTGATCGTCGTCAAAACAGCAGGGGCCGGCATCGTGACGGTGGCAGTGCCCGGGAGGAAGGTGTTGCCGGTGTGGACGGTATAGGGACCGCCAAAGGCGGGTGGTGCCGTGTACAGGCCGGTGGTGGAAATCATGCCTCCATCGGCCCGCCAGCCGCCGGTAAAGGCGGCGATCGGCTGGCCGTACTGGTCCTTGGGCTGGGCGGTGAACTGCTGTTGGGCGCCGGGACCTAGCATGACCTCAGAGCCCGAGAAAGAATCCCCCAGTTGGCGATGACAACGCTGTCTTGGGCTCTCCGCCCCCGCCGCGGACCGCCCACCGGCACACGGTGCTCGGCTCGGATCGCCAGGTCGCTC